>JBATNB010000534.1:0-7815 GCA_049290135.1 Rhizobiaceae bacterium | reverse complement strand
GTTCTGCCGCGCCCCGGCGCCGGCCGACCTTGTCGCCGCCATGGCGCTGGCCTGCCTGGTGTTCGCCGGTGAATGAGAACGGTGCGGCCCCTCAGCCGCCGATCGCCGTGCCGCCGGCCTTGCGCTTGTGCTCGGGTTCGACATGGATGGCGATGGCGATTCCCGGCAGCGCCGCCTTCAGCGCCGCCTCGATGCGGTCGCAGATGTCGTGCGCGGCCTTCACGCTCATCGCCGCCGGCACGATCAGGTGGAACTCGGCGAACCGCACCGATCCGGCCTCGCGCGTCTTCAGATCGTGGAACTCCAGCGCGCCGGTGGCGTTCTCGCCGATCAGCCGCTGGATCGTCGCCAGGTCCTCGCCGCCGATGGCGCCGTCCATCAGGCCCTGGACCGAGGAACTGACCACCTGCCAGCCCTGCCACAGGATGTTGACGGCCACGATCGCCGCCAGCAGCGGATCGAGCACCATCCATCCCGTCAGGACCGCGAGCGCCAGCCCGGCAAGCACGCCGACCGAAGTGACGACATCGGCCATCACGTGCTGGCCATCGGCGACAAGCGCCGGCGAGCGCTCCTGCCGGCCGGTGCGCAACAGCAGCCACGCCCACACGCCGTTGACGGCGCTGGCCACGACGTTGACCCCCATGCCTTCCCAGGCCTGTTCGATCGGCGCGGGATCGAGGAACGCATTGGTCGCCTGATGCAGGATCAGCAGCGCGGCGATAACGATGAGCACGCCCTCGGCGACCGCCGACAGATACTCCGCCTTGTGGTGGCCGAACGGGTGCTGGGCATCCGGCGGGCGCTGCGCCCAGCGGATCGCCATGAAGGCGGCGAACGCGGCCACGACATTGACGATCGATTCCAGCGCATCGGAATAGAGCGCCACCGAACCGGTCATCCACCACGCGACAAATTTCAGCCCCATCACCGCGAACGCGACGGCGATGGAGCCGAGCGCCAGCAGGCGGACCTTGCGCGACCCTTCGCTCATGCCCGTTTGCCTTTCCGCCGCGGCAGGTGCGCCACGACGTTCTCGATCATGCGCATGCCGGCATTGCCGCCGAGCGTCATGATCGATTCGGGGTGGAACTGCACGGCGGCCACCGGCTCGCTGTCATGCTCGAACGCCATGATGACGCCATCCTCGGTTTCCGCCGTCACGCGGAAGGCGCGCGGCAGCCGCGAGGGATCGGCGAAGATCGAATGGTAGCGCCCGACAGTCACCTCCTTCGGCAGCCCGGAGAAGATGATGCCGTTGCGCGACACGCGGATGCGCGAGGGTTTGCCGTGCACCGGCTCGCGCAATTGCCTGAGCTCGCCGCCATAGGCCTCGGCCAGTGCCTGCAGGCCGAGGCAGACGCCGAAGATCGGCAGGTCGCGCTGGCGCGCCGTCTTGATCGTGCGCGCGGTGTCGAAGTCCTTCGGGCTTCCCGGACCCGGCGACAGCACCACGAGATCGGGGCGGATGCGGTCGAACACTTCCTCGTCGACCGGCGTGCGCACCGTCGTCACCGTCGCCCCGGTCTGGCGGAAATAGTTGGCGAGCGTGTGCACGAAGGAATCCTCATGGTCGACAAGCAGGATGTTCACCCCCTCGCCCACCCGTGCGCCGGCCCGGTCGGCGGCCACCGCGTTGCCGGCCGAAGCCTCGCGGATCGCCGCCCGCAGCGCCGAGGCCTTCAGTTCGGTCTCGGCCTCCTCCTCCTCCGGCACCGAATCGTAGAGCAGCGTCGCCCCGGCCCGGACCTCGGCGATGCCGTCGCGGATGCGGATGGTGCGCAGCGTCAGGCCGGTATTCATGTCGCCGTTGAAGCTCACCATGCCGATGGCGCCGCCATACCAGGCGCGCGGGCTCTTCTCGTTGTTCTCGAGGAAGCGCATCGCCCACAGTTTCGGCGCGCCGGTGACGGTCACCGCCCAGGCATGGGACAGGAAGGCGTCGAACGCGTCCATGCCCTCGCGCAGGCGGCCTTCGATATGGTCGACCGTGTGGATGAGGCGCGAATACATCTCGATCTGCCGCCGTCCGATCACCCGGACCGAACCGGCCTCGCACACGCGGCTCTTGTCGTTGCGGTCGACGTCGGAACACATGGTCAGTTCCGACTCGTCCTTCTTGGAATTGAGCAGTTTCAGGATCTGTTCGGAATCGGAGATCGCATCGTCGCCGCGCTTGATCGTGCCGGAGATCGGACAGGTTTCCACGCGGCGGCCGGACACGCGGACAAACATCTCCGGCGAGGCGCCGACCAGGTATTCGCGGTCGCCCAGGTTGATGAAGAACGAATAGGGCGACGGGTTGACGGCCTTCAGCCGGCGCGAGATCGACGACGGCGTGGAATGGCAGCGCTCGTAGAAGGTCTGGCCGGGCACCACCTCGAACAGGTCGCCGCGCCTGAAGCTTTCCTTCGCCCGTTCGACCAGGCGGGCATATTCGCCGGGCAGGTGATCGCCGCGCGCCGGCTCCGATTGCGCAAAGACGAAGGGTTCGCCCGCCGTCGACCGCGTGAGGCCTTCGGTGTCGAAGCCCGCACCGGAATAGTCATAGCGGGCTTTCCAGGCCTTGGCCGAGTAGTGGTCGACGATCAGGATCTCGTCCGGCAGGTAGAGCACGAGATCGCGCTGGCGCGGATCGCGCGCGAGTTTCGCCGGCACCGGATCGAACTGGAACGCCAGATCGTAGCCGAAGGCGCCGAACAGCCCGAGGTCGGCGTCCTCGGCGGAGCGGAACAGGTCGACGATGGCGCGCAGCACCGTGAACACCGACGGCACGCGCGAACGCTCTTCCTCGGTGAAGGCCCGACGCGGTTCGGCGATCGCGATGTCGAGCCGGTCGACCCCCGCCGGCGTGGTCTCGACGTCATCCAGTCCGGCAAGCGCCGCCGCGATGGGGCCGAGCAGCAACTGCCCGCGCTCGTTCAGGGCCTCGATGGTCATGGCGCGGCCGACCGACGAGATCACCAGCGGCGGATCGACGATGGCGGTGTCCCAGCGGGTGTAGCGCCCGGGATATTCATAGTTGGAGGAAAACACCGCGCCGCGCCGCGAGTCGAGCGCATCGATGGACGCCTCGATCGCCCCCGCATAGGGCACGTCGACGCGTTCGCGCGTCACCGTCACGCCGCCCGCCGTCACGAAGCGCTCGCGCCCGTCACCAAGCAATTCCGTATGCATCCTGCTCTCCCGTTCAGGGCCGGCGGACAGGCGTCCATAAAGAAAATGGCCGCCCGGTCATCCCGTTGCGGCCAATGGATTGCGCGTGGAAACGCGTCGGATCGGCCGCTTCAGGAGCAGCGCCACCAACCCGCGTTTGCAATCGCGATCGTCATGGCGCTCCCATAGCGGCAATCCCGACACCGCGCAACGGGGCTTTTCCGCCACGCCGGGCCGCCGGCCGCGTTCCGGGCAGGGTTGCGTTTCGGCAAACGAAACGTAGAATCATCGGGTGATTTGCGCGTTTGTGCGTTCCGCCAGGCTTGGGGCACCGGACATGAACGACGACAATGATTGCCTGATCACCGCGCCGCAGAT
Organism: Rhizobiaceae bacterium; assembly: GCA_049290135.1. Lineage (GTDB taxonomy): Bacteria > Pseudomonadota > Alphaproteobacteria > Rhizobiales > Rhizobiaceae > JADJTR01. Next base: position 4,281 of record JBATNB010000534.1, on the reverse strand, counting down.
TCTCAAGGCGGTGCTGGAGCTGATGAAACGCGGCGTCGCCATCGACGATATCCCGCTCGAACTGTGCCGGATTGCACCCTACGACGCCGACATGCTCGACGAACTGCTCCGGGAAATCTCCGCCGCCGCCTGATCGGTCGTCCGTGCCAGACGAAAAGGACGTCCGGACCGGGCGGATGGTCCGGACGTCCATTGCCGCTTGTGGCGGCATACCCGGCCCCGGGGATAAGCAGGGGAAACCCGAAACCGGTGTCTCTGCGACTCTCTTGGTTGAGTCTTGTCGTGTGATAACAACCTATGATTTATTTGTAAACAGGAATATCGCCGGAAATGCTCGTTTTACGTGCATCGAATGGTCGAAAAAACCCGCCGGCGCAAACCGGCGGGTCATTGGCTGCCCGGACGAGGCAGTCGATCAGAACAGGCCTTCGATCAGCCCGGCGTCATTGAGGAAGATCTTCTCCGACGACGGCACCTTGGGAAGGCCGGGCATGGTCATGATCTCGCCGCAGATCACCACGACGAACCCGGCGCCGGCCGACAGCCGCACTTCGCGCACCGGCACGACATGATCGACCGGCGCACCGCGCAGGTTGGGATCAGTCGAGAACGAATACTGCGTCTTGGCCATGCAGACCGGCAGGTGCCCGTAGCCCTGTTCCTCCCATGCCTTCAACTGGTCGCGGATGGCCTTGTCGGCGATCGCCTCGGAACCGCGGTAGATGCGCTTGACCACCGCGTTGATCTTGTCGAACAGCGGCAGCTCGTCGGCATAGAGCGGCGAGAACTGCGCGGTGCCGCTTTCGGCGAGCGCCACCACTCTGTGCGCCAACTCCTCCACGCCGGCCGAACCCATCGCCCAATGGCGGCACAGCACCGCCTCCGAGCCGCGCGTGGCGACATAGGCCTTCACCGCCTCGACCTCGGCATCGGTGTCGGAGATGAAATGGTTGATCGCCACGACGGCCGGCACGCCGAACTGCTTGATGTTCTCAAGGTGCCGTCCGAGGTTGGCGCAGCCCTTCTTCACCGCCTCGACATTCTCCTTGCCGAGGTCTTCCTTCTTCACCCCGCCATTCATCTTCAGCGCCCGCACCGTGGCCACGATGACCGCGGCGGCCGGCTTCAGCCCGGCCTTGCGGCACTTGATGTCGAAGAATTTTTCCGCGCCGAGGTCGGCGCCGAACCCGGCCTCCGTGACCACATAGTCGCCGAGTTTCAGCGCGGTCGTCGTCGCCACCACGGAATTGCAGCCATGGGCGATGTTGGCGAACGGCCCGCCATGGACGAAGGCGGGATTGTTTTCCAGCGTCTGCACCAGGTTCGGCTGCATGGCGTCCTTCAACAGCACGGTCATGGCCTGATGGGCCTTGATGTCGCGCGCGAACACCGGGCTCTTGTCACGCCGGTAGGCCACGATGATGTCGCCGAGCCGCCGCTCCAGATCCCTCAGATCCTTCGCCAGGCACAGGATCGCCATCACTTCCGAGGCGACCGTGATGTCGAACCCGGCCTCGCGCGGATAGCCGTTGGCCACGCCGCCCAGCGAGCAGATGATCTCGCGCAGCGCCCGGTCGTTCATGTCCATCACCCGGCGCCAGGCGACGCGGCGCGTGTCGATGCCCTGCTCGTTGCCCCAGTAGATGTGGTTGTCGATCATCGCCGACAGCAAATTGTGCGCGGCGGTGATGGCATGGAAGTCGCCGGTGAAGTGGAGGTTGATGTCCTCCATCGGCACGATCTGGGCGTAGCCGCCGCCCGCCGCGCCGCCCTTCACGCCGAAGCAGGGGCCGAGCGAGGGTTCGCGCAGGCAGATCACCGCCTTCTTGCCGATGCGGTTGAGGCCATCGCCGAGGCCCACCGTCGTCGTCGTCTTGCCCTCGCCCGCCGGCGTCGGATTGATCGCCGTTACCAGGATCAGCTTGCCGTCCTTGCGCGTTTCAAGCGAACGGATGAAGGCTTCCGAGACCTTGGCCTTGTCATGGCCGTAGGGCAGAAGATGCTCGCTCGGGATGCCGAGCTTGGCGCCGATCTCCATGATCGGTTTCTTGTTGGCGGCGCGTGCGATTTCGATGTCGGACTTGACCTCGGCCATTTGCGAATAGACTCCCGGAAAGCGAAGCTGGAATTGGCCGGAGGATGGGGCTCCGCGACCGGTTGCGCCGTCCAGAAATAGGCGTCCCTTGCGCCAATTGCGACAGAACGCCATGTCGCAATCGCGTTTCCCCCGCGCAGGGCGGGATTGCATGAATGCCGATGCGCGGTATGATAAAATCATACCCTCAAGACCGCGGAGTTGACATCCCCATGAACAAGATCGATCGGCGGACAATCAGCCTTCCATCCGAACATGCCGCTTACATCGACGCAAAAGTCGCATCGGGTGATTATGCCTCCGCCAGCGAGGTGATCCGCGCCGGACTGAGGGCGCTTCAGGAACGCGATGCGGCGGTCGAAAAATGGCTCCGGGAAGAAGTCGCCCCGACCCTGGATGCGTTGAAGGCCGATCCGGACAGGGTCATCCCGATTGATGATGTCATGGCGCGGATCCGGCATCGCCACGCGGCCAAACTGCGTGGCGCCAAGTGAAAAGCCGCACAGTGTTCTTTTCACCCGAGGCGCTTGAGGACCTCGAACATATCTACGATTGGATCGCCGACGCCGGAAGTCCGAACGCGGCGATGGCCTATGTCCAGCGGATTGAGAGCGCCTGCCGGTCGCTCGACCTCGCGTCGAACCGCGGGCAAGCGCGCGATGACATTCGACCCGGACTGCGGACGGTCGGCTTCGAGCGGCGCTTGACGATCGCCTTTACCGTCGGGTCGGAAAGCGTGACGATCCTGCGGATTTTTGCAGGCGGCCGCGACTGGGAAGGCGATGGATAGATGGACGAGGTCAGGTCGGGTGCGTTTTCGGTTTTTACTCCGCCCGAAATCGATGAGTTCAAGAAACTTGTTCTCAGCGAGGGCCGCGTGGGACGCAGGACCCTGCCCGGTCTCATGATAAGTGCCAGGTGTTTGGTGATGTTGCTCCACGCAGGCCAGGTCATCGGAACGGCAGCGCTCAAGTCGCCGAACAATACCTATCGCAAACGCGTTTTTCGACTTTCCAAGGTATCCGAACAGGAAAGCCAATTTCCCTACGAAATGGGGTGGGTCGTGGTCCATCCCGACCATCGGCAGCGAAGGTATTCACACCGTCTTGTGGAAGCAGCGCTCGCCGACATTGCGGCCGGCGTCTACGCCACCTCCCAGGACCGCGACACCGCCATGCACCGAACCCTCGAACGTTCCGGTTTCCGAAAATCGGGCAGCCCCTATCCGTCGACCGGCAATCCGGGTTCGAAAATATTCCTCTTCGTCCGGTAGAGCGGTTTCCATTCCCGCCCCTCACCGATCCAGCACGGACCTGATCTCCACCAGGTTCGACCGCACCCGCAGCAGGTAGAAGCCCATATTGGCCAGATGCGACGGGAAGATGAAGCTGGACTCGCGCCCGTTGGAAATGATCGAAGGCTGCATGTCGAGCGCAACGCGCAGCTGTTCGACCATGCGTGTCCACAATGTCGCGAGATTGCGCTCGGTCACCACAGCGGAGAAATCCGCCTTGGTCGCGGAAAGAATGCCGTAATAGGCATAGAGCTGGCCATAGGCGAACCAGAAGCGGTCGTCGGCGCGGGGGTCGAACCAGCCGGCATTCGAAGCTTCCATGCGGGCGCGCAGGATGTCCGAGGTCGACCCGATGTCGCCGGCCATGCGGTCGAGGAACTGCAGCAAATTGTCGGCGCGGGCGTCGAACGTCGCCTGGCACTTCTCCAGCGAGCCGTTGAAGGTCCTCAGCTTGCCGACCGCTTCGCGATAGACCGAGGGGGTCGGGCGGGTCGGGCCGCGCAGGCCGACATACCAGGCGTCTTCGTCCCAGGCGAGCGCGGTACGGGCATCCTGCAGATTCTGGTCGATCTGCGACGTGCCGCGCACGCGACCGAGCGTGTCGACCAGCTCCGTGGTCGTGCGCCGCATCACCTGGTTGATGCCGAGCTGGAATGCCGCCTTGTTGTCCAGGAATGGCGTGTTCTTCCACGGCAGGCCGAACAACCCGAGCTTGGAGGCCAACATCGAGGAAATCCAGGCGTTCTGGTTCACGTTGAAGTCGATCAGTTCGGCGGTGATATCGACGATGCTGGAGCGCACGCAGCTCGCACCCTGTTCGGGCGCGGCCTGCGCCGTCGACGTCGATGACGAACCGGTATCGGCGGCCACCGTGCCGGCGGCGGGCTCGGAC
>JBATNB010000533.1:0-2470 GCA_049290135.1 Rhizobiaceae bacterium | reverse complement strand
GTGTCGGAGACGCTGGCGGGCGGGTACCGGCTTGCCGCCGGCGACGGCACGGTGACGCTGCGATCGGAGCGCGGCGACGCCTCGATCGTCTTTGTCGCGGCGGAGGGCGGAGCGTACGAATCGCTCGAGCCGCTCTATCCGGTTCTGGTGCTGAGCGGCCTCGACTGAGCTATTCCGCCGCCACTGCCAGGCGCCGTCCGGCATGGGCGCGCACGGCCTGGCCGAACGCCTCGAACACCTTTCGCGACGCCGAATCCGTCTTTACCCAGTATTCAGGGTGCCACTGCACGCCGACGGCGAAGGCGCGCGCGCCGCGCACGGAGACGGCCTCGACCGTGCCGTCCTCGGCGACGGCCTCCACGTCTAGCCGATCGCCGAGGCGATCGATCGCCTGGCGGTGGACCGAATTGACACGGATCTCGCCGGCGCCGAACACGCTGGCAAGGCAGGTGCCTTCCCGGATGCGGACCGGCTGGCGGATGGCGAAACGCTCATCCTGATTGTCCGACACCGGGGCGCGGTGATCGACGCGGCCGGGGAGGTCCTGGATCTCGGTGGCCAGCGTGCCGCCCAGCGCGACATTGAGTTCCTGGATGCCGCGGCAGATGGCCAGCAGCGGGACGCCGCGTTCGAGCGCCAGGCGAATCAGCGGCAGGGTCGTCGAATCGCGATCGTCGTCATAGGGGCCGTTGGCCTCGCCGGCCTGGCCGCCATAGAGCGCCGGGTTCACGTTGGATTTCGAGCCGGTCAGCATCACGCCGTCGACCGAAGCCAGGATGGCCTCCATGTCCAGGCGGTCGCCAAAGGAGGGGACCAGCAGCGGCGTGACGCCCGCCCCGACAATCGCGGCTTCGATATATTGGCGCGGCGCGGCGTGCCAGATGTAGTTCTCGAAGGCGCGCACATCGGTCGATACGGCGACGACAGGTCGGTTCATGATGGGTTTTCGCTCCGGCCTCGCGGTCTTGTCCGCCAATTGTCCAGACGTTTCAATACCGTCAAACGCGACGGAAAGGAATTCCCGGTCTCCGTCATGCCGGGCGGATTTCCCCGATTGCGGCAACTCCCGTCTGGACTTGGGCCAACGGTCATGCATTCATGCGGCAGGTGCAGTGACCGGAGCCCGTTTTTCCGGCCTCTCCTTATTTTTTGATCAACGGGAGGTTTTCCATGGATCGTCGTTCATTCATCAAGAAGGCTGGCCTCGGCGGCGCTGGCGCCGCGGCTTCGGTCGCGCTCGCGGCTCCGGCCATCGCCCAGTCCAACCCCAAGGTCACCTGGCGTCTCACGTCGTCCTTCCCCAAGGCCCTCGACACGATCTTCGGCGCTGCCGAGACGATGGCGAAGTTCATCAAGGAAGCGACCGACGGCAATTTCGAGGTGCAGGTGTTCGCCGCCGGCGAAATCGTCCCCGGCCTGCAGGCCGCCGACGCGGCCACGGCCGGCACCGTCGAGATGGCGCACACCGCGTCCTACTATTACTGGGGCAAGGACCCGGTCTACGCGCTCGCCACGGCCGTTCCCTTCGGCCTCAACGCCCGCCAGCAGAATGCCTGGTTCTATTATCCGTCGGGCGCGGAAGGGAAGACCGGCAACGATCTCATGAACGAGTTCTATGCCACCCAGGGCCTGATCGGCTTCCCCTGCGGCAACACCGGCGCGCAGATGGGCGGCTGGTTCCGCAAGGAGATCAACTCGGTTGCCGACCTCGCCGGCGTCAAGATGCGCATCGGCGGCATGGGCGGCAAGATCTTCGAAAAGCTCGGCATCGTTCCGCAGCAGATCGCCGGCGGCGACATCTATCCGTCGCTGGAAAAGGGCACGATCGACGCGGCCGAATGGGTCGGACCGTATGACGACGAGAAGCTCGGCTTCTACAAGGTCGCGCCGTACTACTACTATCCCGGTTGGTGGGAAGGCGGCCCGGTGCTGCACACGCTCGTCAACCTGGCCAAGTACAACGAGCTACCGGCGAGCTACAAGGCGGTTCTCGACGCGGCCTGCCGCGCGGCGAACGCCGACATGATGGCGAGCTACGACAGCAAGAACCCGGCGGCGCTGAAGCGTCTCGTGGCCAATGGCGCGCAGCTGCGCCCCTACAGCCAGGAGATCCTGCAGGCGGCGTATGACGCGGCCAAGGCGACCTACGCGGAAATCTCCGCCGTCAACCCGATGTTCAAGAAGGCCTACGAGCATCAGCTGGAGTTCAAGAAGGACGCCTATCTCTGGGCGCAGATCTCGGAGTACACCTTCGACACCTTCATGATGATCCAGCAGCGCAACGGCACGCTCTGAACCGAGCGCTTCCGGCACGGAAAAAGCCCCGGGGCGGCGACGCCCCGGGGCTTTCATTTTGCAGACAGCCTGCTTGCCGCGCGAGTGGCCGCGGGCACCGCGCCGTCCGGGCGCGTCAAAGACGGACTGCCCGGTACCGGCTCAGTTGATCTTCGGCGGTTGCGACAGGTCGGTG
>JBATNB010000532.1:0-1522 GCA_049290135.1 Rhizobiaceae bacterium | reverse complement strand
AATCCATCGCTGAGAGCAATGCGCCCACCAAAAATCGCTTTGCATCATTGGCAAAGACAGCCGACGTCGCCATCCTGTCAGATATCGATGCCGCCGATTTTCACCGCACGCCCACTGGGCATGAAGAGCTGGACCGCGTGCTGGGCGGTGGCATGGTTGAAGGCGGCGTGGTACTCATAGGCGGAGACCCTGGTATTGGTAAATCAACCTTATTGCTTCAGGCGCTTGATTCATTGCAACGCAGCGGGCAAAACACACTTTACGTCACCGGTGAGGAGAGTGGTGCACAGGTGGCTTTGCGTTCACGTCGCTTAGGTTTAGACAAATCACAAGTGAAAGTGCTGGCTGAAATTGGTCTCGAAAAAATCTTGGCCACATTAGAAGCACAGCAACCCCACATTGCGGTGATTGATTCGATCCAAACCGTGTACTCCGAGCAGCTCACCTCTGCCCCCGGCTCAGTTGCCCAAGTGCGCGAATGCGCCGCGCATTTGACCCGCTATGCCAAAAGCAGTGGCACCGCCATTGTGCTGGTAGGCCATGTCACCAAAGAGGGTGCATTGGCAGGACCACGTGTGCTGGAACACATGGTGGATACCGTGCTGTATTTTGAAGGCGACACGCACAGCAGTTTTCGTTTGGTGCGTGCTATTAAAAACCGCTTTGGTGCGGTGAACGAAATTGGCGTTTTCGCCATGACCGAGCGCGGTCTCAAAGGCGTGAGTAACCCCAGCGCAATTTTTTTAAGCCAGCATTCAGAACCAGTGCCCGGCAGTTGTGTGATGGTGACGCTAGAAGGCACGCGCCCTCTCTTGGTTGAAATTCAAGCTTTGGTTGACAGTGGCGGCCCAAGCCCACGCCGACTCAGCGTCGGTCTGGATCGAGACCGTTTAGCCATGTTGCTGGCCGTGCTTCACCGCCATGCAGGTGTAGCCTGCATGGACCAAGACGTGTTTGTCAACGCCGTGGGTGGTGTGCGCATCAGCGAACCTGCGGCAGATCTGGCCGTGATGCTGGCCATCTCTTCCAGCCTGCGCGGCAAGCCCTTGCCCAAAGGGTTCATTGCATTTGGTGAAGTGGGTTTGGCAGGCGAAGTGCGCCCTGCACCACGAGGCCAAGAGCGCTTGAAAGAAGCCGCCAAATTAGGCTTCAGTGTGGCGATTGTTCCCAAAGCCAACGCCCCCAAAGCAGGTGGAAAAACCAACAAAGATTTTGAAGGTTTGACCATTCACGCGGTGGAACGCATTGAAGAAGCGATGCAGATTGTGCGTGGTCTTTGATGTCTTGATTCAGCATAACGCTATATATTTACTAGCATAGTAGGCAACAAATATGCCGGCTACAGCCTAGTTTTTCATATATTTTTGACTTACTGAGTGCATTCTGCCAACACTGTGGCAATCTCTATTGCTCAGGCATTCAAATAATTGGCCTTGCTGCCCAGCCAACGTTCAACATGTTTTTGAGCCAGATCCGAATGGCTGTCCAGCATGACAGGTGCGAGTTGACGCGCCCAATCTAG
>JBATNB010000531.1:0-5798 GCA_049290135.1 Rhizobiaceae bacterium | reverse complement strand
CTGTCGGCGGCCGAGGCGGAGGCCGCCGCGCGCGCCCTGCCGGAGCCGCTCTACGTGGTCAAGAGCCAGATCCACGCCGGCGGCCGCGGCAAGGGCAAGTTCAGGGAACTTTCGTCCGACGCCAAGGGCGGCGTGCGGCTCGCCCGCTCGATCGCGGAGGTGGTGGCCCACGCCGGCGAGATGCTCGGCAACACCCTGGTCACCAAGCAGACCGGCCCCGCCGGCAAGCAGGTCAACCGCCTCTACATCGAGGACGGCGCCGACATCGCCCGCGAGCTTTACCTGTCCATCCTCGTCGACCGCACGGTCGGCCGCAATGCCTTCGTCGTCTCCACCGAGGGCGGCATGGACATCGAGGCGGTCGCCCACGACACGCCGGAGAAGATCGTCACTCGCGCCATCGACCCGGCGACCGGCGTCACCGAGGCCGATGCGGCCGCGCTGTGCGACGCGCTGATGCTCGAGGATGCCGCCCGCGCCGACGGCATGCGGCTCTTCCCGCTGCTGTACGGCGCCTTTGTCGGCAAGGACATGAGCCTGCTCGAGGTCAACCCGCTGATCGTCCTCAAGGACGGCCATCTGCGCGTGCTCGACGCCAAGGTGTCCTTCGACAACAATGCGCTCTTCAGACATCCCGACATCATGGAACTGCGCGACATCACCGAGGAGGATGACAAGGAGATCGAGGCGTCGAAGTACGACCTCGCCTATGTCGCCCTCGATGGCAACATCGGCTGCATGGTCAATGGCGCCGGTCTCGCCATGGCCACCATGGACATCATCAAGCTCTACGGCGCGGAGCCGGCAAACTTCCTCGATGTCGGCGGCGGCGCGTCCAAGGAAAAGGTCACCGCGGCCTTCAAGATCATCACTGCCGACCCGAACGTGAAGGGTATCCTGGTCAACATCTTCGGCGGCATCATGAAGTGCGATGTCATCGCCGAGGGCGTGATCGCGGCGGTCCGGGAGGTCGGCCTCAAGGTGCCGCTCGTCGTCCGCCTCGAGGGCACCAATGTCGATCTCGGCAAGACGATCATCAACGAGAGCGGCCTCAATGTCATCTCGGCCGACGATCTCGACGACGCCGCGCAGAAGATCGTGAAGGCAGTGAAAGGGTGACTTGATTGAATTACTCGGCTGCTTTCGAGAGTTTGGGATATGCGCTGGCAAACGTCAGGCAGGATTGGAGCGCAGCTGGGAGCGACGGGATTTGTATCTCTATTTGGATTAGGGAGTTAGGTCGTGACAGAAAGCGGCCATATCTCGATCTTTGGGAACTGCATCCTGAGGGTGGCACCTTCGAGGCGAAGTCTGGCCACCGAAAGCGCACAGCGCATCTTGAACGAGCAGTCGCCGAACACGGTGGCTTCGTCGATGTTGTTCTAGTCGATGGAGTGCCAGGAGAATCTTATGGCGATGCCCAACCGTGGGACGCCCAAAAGCGCGGCGGGAAATGGTTCATATCTAAATTTGACCCGGCAAACGGTTATTTTCGCGCCGAAGTTAATGCCGACTAAAGAACCCAAATCACAGCGAGTGCAACGCCAATGTCCATTCTCGTCAACAGGGACACCAAGGTCATCGTCCAGGGCCTGACCGGCAAGACCGGAACCTTCCACACCGAGCAGGCACTGGCCTACTTCGGCACGCGGATGGTCGCCGGCACCCACCCGAAGAAGGCCGGCGAGACGTGGGAAGGCACTGGTGGCTACAGGCTGCCGATCTACGCCAATGTCGCCGACGCAAAGGCCGCAACCGGCGCCAACGCGTCGGTCATCTACGTGCCGCCGGCCGGTGCCGCCGATGCCATCATCGAGGCGATCGACGCCGAAATCCCGCTCATCGTCTGCATCACCGAGGGCATCCCGGTGCAGGACATGGTGCGCGCCAAGGCCCGGCTGGAAACATCGAAGTCGCGCCTGATCGGCCCCAACTGCCCCGGCGTGCTCACGCCCGAGGAATGCAAGATCGGCATCATGCCCGGCAGCATCTTCAAGAAGGGCTCGGTCGGCGTCGTGTCTCGCTCCGGCACGCTCACCTACGAGGCGGTGTTCCAGACCACCAACGAAGGCCTCGGCCAGACCACGGCCGTCGGCATCGGCGGCGATCCGGTCAAGGGCACCGAGTTCATCGATGTGCTCGAGATGTTCCTCGCCGACGAGGCGACGAAGTCGATCATCATGATCGGCGAGATCGGCGGCTCGGCCGAGGAGGACGCGGCGCAGTTCATCCGCGACGAAGCCCGACGCGGCCGCGCCAAGCCGATGGCCGGCTTCATCGCCGGACGCACCGCGCCGGCCGGTCGCACCATGGGCCATGCCGGGGCGGTCATTTCCGGCGGCAAGGGTGGCGCGGAGGACAAGATCGCGGCGATGGAGGCGGCGGGCATCCGCGTCTCGCCCTCGCCCGCGCGCCTCGGCAAGACGCTCGCCGAGGTCCTGAGGGGTTGAACGAAACGGCGGGCGGGATCCAACCCGCCCGATGACCAGGGCAGGGGCGGCCTGGGCCGCCCGGGAAATGCATCAGGGAGACGGGATGAAGGTCCCGGTGGTCGGCAATGGCCCGCAACGACGACGCCAACGAGATGTTCGAGCAGACCTCGTTCCTCTATGGCGGCAACGCCGACTATCTGGAACAGCTGCAGGCCCGCTACGAGAAGGATCCGTCCTCCGTCGACGCCGAGTGGCGCAGCTTCTTCGCCGCGCTGAAGGATGATGCCAACACCATCGAGCAGGCCGCCCGCGGGCCGTCCTGGGAACGGGCGAACTGGCCGGTCGCCGGCAATGGCGAACTGGTTTCCGCGCTCGACGGCGACTGGCCGGCGGTGGAACGGAAGGTGGCCGACAAGGTCAAGGCGAAGGCGGCCGAGGGCGGCGCCACCCTGACGGAGGCGGAAGTATTGAAGTCGGCGCGCGATTCGGTGCGCGCCATCATGATGATCCGCGCCTACCGCATGCGCGGCCATCTGCACGCCCAGCTCGACCCGCTCGGCATCGCCCAGCCGATCGAGGACTACAATGAATTGTCGCCGGCCGCCTACGGCTTCACCGAGGCCGACTACGACCGCAAGATCTTCATCGACCATGTGCTCGGGCTGGAATTCGCCACCATCCGCGAGATGCTCGATGTCGTGCGCCGCACCTACTGCACCACGCTCGGCGTCGAGTTCATGCACATCTCCTCGCCCGAGGAGAAGAGCTGGATCCAGCAGCGCATCGAAGGTCCCGACAAGGGCGTCGCCTTCACCGACATGGGCAAGAAGGCGATCCTGTCCAAGCTCGTCGAGGCGGAAGGCTTCGAGCAGTTCATCGACGTCAAGTTCAAGGGCACCAAGCGATTCGGCCTGGATGGCGGCGAATCGCTCATCCCCGCGCTCGAGCAGGTCATCAAGCGCGGCGGCGGCATGGGGCTGAAGGAAATCGTCCTCGGCATGGCGCATCGCGGCCGCCTCAACGTGCTCACCCAGGTGATGGGCAAGCCGCACCGCGCCGTCTTCCACGAGTTCAAGGGCGGATCGTACGCGCCGGACAATGTCGAAGGTTCCGGCGACGTGAAGTACCATCTCGGCGCCTCGTCCGACCGCGAGTTCGACGCCAACAAGGTGCATCTGTCGCTGACCGCCAACCCGTCGCATCTGGAAATCGTCAATCCGGTGGTGATGGGCAAGGCCCGCGCCAAGCAGGACATGCTCGCCACCGTCTTTGACGGCGACATCATCCCGCTGTCGGAGCGCGCGCGGGTGATGCCGCTGCTGATCCATGGCGATGCCGCCTTCGCCGGCCAGGGCGTGGTGCCGGAAATCCTCGGCCTGTCGGGCCTGCGCGGCTATCGCGTCGGCGGCACCGTGCACTTCATCATCAACAACCAGATCGGCTTCACCACCAATCCCGCCTTCTCGCGCTCCTCGCCCTATCCGTCCGATTTCGCCAAGGGCATCGAGGCGCCGATCTTTCACGTCAACGGCGATGATCCCGAAGCCGTCGTCTATGCCGCCAAGGTCGCCACCGAATACCGCATGAAGTTCCACAAGCCGGTGGTGGTCGACATGTTCTGCTACCGCCGCTACGGCCACAATGAGGGCGACGAGCCGTCCTTCACCCAGCCGAAGATGTACAAGGTCATCCGGTCGCATCCGACCGTGTCGTCGATCTACGCCAAGAAGCTGATCGCCGAGGGCCTCATCACCGCCGACGAGTACGATCGGATGAAGGCGGAGTGGCGGGCGCATCTGGAGGCCGAGCACGAGGCCGGGCAGGCCTACAAGCCCAACAAGGCCGACTGGCTCGACGGCCAGTGGACGGGGCTGCGCACCGCCGACAATGCCGACGAGCAGCGGCGCGGCAAGACCGCCGTTCCGGCCCGGGCGCTGAAGGAGATCGGCCGCAAATTGTCGGAGGTTCCGGCCGGCTTCAATGCCCACAAGACCATCCTGCGCTTCATGGACGGCCGGGCCAAGATGATCGAGACCGGCCAGGGCGTCGACTGGGCCATGGCCGAGGCGCTCGCCTTCGGCTCGCTGGTGCTGGACGGCTTCAAGATCCGGCTTTCGGGCCAGGATTGCGAGCGCGGCACCTTCTCGCAGCGCCACTCCGTGCTCTACGACCAGGAGACCGAGGCGCGCTACATCCCGCTGGCCAATTTGTCGCCGAGCCAGGCGCGCTTCGAGGTCATCAATTCGATGCTCTCGGAAGAGGCCGTGCTCGGCTTCGACTATGGCTATTCGCTTGCCCGCCCCAATGCGCTGACCCTGTGGGAGGCGCAGTTCGGCGATTTCGCCAACGGCGCCCAGGTCGTCTTCGACCAGTTCGTCTCCTCCGGCGAACGCAAGTGGCTGCGCATGTCCGGCCTGGTGTGCCTGCTGCCGCACGGGTTCGAGGGCCAGGGCCCCGAACATTCCTCCGCCCGGCTGGAGCGCTTCCTGCAATTGTGCGCCGAGGACAACATGCAGGTGGCCAACTGCACCACGCCGTCCAACTATTTCCACATCCTGCGCCGCCAGATGAAGCGCGACTTCCGCAAGCCGCTGATCCTGATGACGCCGAAGTCGCTGCTGCGCCACAAGCGCGCCGTGTCGACGCTTGCCGAGATGTCGGGCGAAACCTCGTTCCACCGCGTTCTGTGGGACGACGCGCAATTGCTGAAGGACGAGCCGGTCAAGCTGGTCAAGGATTCCCGCATCCGCCGCGTCGTCATGTGCTCGGGCAAGGTCTATTACGACCTCTACGAGGACCGCGAGCGGCGCGGCGTCGACGATGTCTACCTGCTGCGCCTGGAGCAGCTCTACCCGTTCCCGGCCAAGGCGCTCATCAACGAGCTGTCGCGGTTCAAGAACGCCGAGATGATCTGGTGCCAGGAGGAGCCCAAGAACATGGGCGCCTGGTCGTTCGTCGATCCCTACGTGGAATGGGTGCTGGCCCACATCGGCGCCAAGCACCAGCGCGTGCGTTATGCCGGGCGTCCGGCGGCCGCCTCCCCGGCCACCGGCCTCATGTCGAAACACCTAGCGCAACTCGAGGCATTCCTCGAGGATGCGCTCGGCCAGTGAACTCTTGAACGGACTGAAGCGATGAGCACCGAAATCCGCGTTCCGACCCTCGGCGAATCCGTGACCGAGGCCACTGTCGGCAAATGGTTCAAGAAGCCCGGCGACACCGTCATGTCCGGCGAGACGCTGTGCGAACTGGAAACCGACAAGGTGACCCTCGAGGTTCCCGCCCCGGCCAGCGGCACGCTGGTCGAGATCGCCGCCGCCGAGGGCTCCACCGTCGCGCCCGCCGCGTTGCTCGGCACCCTGGCCG
>JBATNB010000530.1:0-3827 GCA_049290135.1 Rhizobiaceae bacterium | reverse complement strand
GCATTCGACCTGCCCGTGCACCTTGACGGCGCGCCGTTCGGCCAGCGGGTCTGGGCGGCGCTGTCCGGCATTCCCTACGGACGCACCGAGAGTTATGGCGACATCGCCCGCCGGATCGGCGAGGGCGTCGCGGCCAGCCGTGCGGTCGGGGCGGCGTGCGGCGAGAACCCGGTGCCGATCATCGTGCCCTGCCATCGCGTCATCGGGGCCGACGGCGCCCTGGTCGGGTTCGGCGGCGGACTGGCGGCCAAGCGGTTCCTCCTGGCGCTGGAACGGCGCGTGAACCCGCCAGCGGGCTCGCAGTTCGACCTGTTCGGTTGATAGGCGCGGTCAGTCGCGCGCCGCGAAGCTTTCCGACGATGCCATCGCCCAGGGAATGCGGAAGCGCCGGTCGTCGGTGCCTTCCAGCAGCGCGCCGCGCGTCAGCGGGGGATAGATGTTGGTGAACGTTGTCACCTGGTTGGCCGAGACGCGCTTGTGGAAATGGTGCGGCATGAATCCGGACGGGTGATCGAGCCCGGCCGCCGCGACGACTTCGGCGAGCGCCTTCAACGTGGCGCGATGCCATTGGGTCACCCGCGCCGCCTTGTCATCGACGACGAGCGCGCGTTGTCGCGCGGCGTCCTGGGTTGCCACGCCGGTCGGGCAATGGCCGGTGTGGCAGGACTGCGACTGGATGCAGCCGGCGGCGAACATGAAGGCGCGGGCGGCATTCACCCAGTCCGCGCCGAGCGCCATGGTCCGGGCGATGTCGAAGGCCGACACGATCATGCCGGACGCCCCGAGCCGGATGCGGTCGCGCAGGTCAGCACCGATCAGCGCGTTGTGCACGAAGGTCAGCCCCTCGCGCAGCGGCATGCCGATATGGTCGGCGAATTCGGCCGGTGCCGCCCCCGTGCCGCCTTCCTTGCCGTCGATCACGATGAAGTCGGGCGTGATGCCGGTCTCAACCATGGCCTTGACGATGGCGAGGAACTCGTGCGCGTGGCCGACACACAGCTTGAAGCCGACCGGCTTGCCGCCGGACAGCTCGCGCAGCCGTGCAATGAAGTCCAGCAGCCCGGCGGGCGTCGAAAAGGCCGGATGCGCGGCCGGCGACACGCAGTCCCGGCCGAGCTCGACGCCGCGGATGGCGGCGATTTCCCGCGTGACCTTGGCCGCCGGCAGCACGCCGCCATGGCCGGGCTTGGCGCCCTGGCTGAGCTTCACCTCGATCATGCGCACCTGGTCCGACGCCGCGCTTTCGGCGAAACGCTCCGGCGAGAATTGCCCGTCCGCGGTCCGGCAGCCGAAATAGCCCGAGCCGATTTCCCAGATGAGGTCGCCGCCGAACTCGCGATGGTAGGGCGAGATCCCGCCCTCGCCGGTGTCCTGGGCGAACCGCCCGTCGCGCCCGCCCTTGTTCAGCGCCCGTACCGCATTGGCCGACAGCGCCCCGAAGCTCATGGCCGAAATGTTGAGGATCGAGGCGTCGTAGGGGCGTGAGCAATCCGGCCCGCCGATCGTCACGCGGAAATCGTGATCCTTGACCGGCCTTGGCACCAGCGAATGGCTGATCCATTCATACTGCTCGGCATAGACATCGTTCTCCGTGCCGAAGGGCCGCTTGTCGAGATCGCCCTTGGCGCGCTGATAGACCAGCGAGCGCTTGTCGCGGGCATAGGGCCGGCCGTCTTTTTCGCCCTCGAAGAAATACTGCCGGATCTTCGGCCGGAAATCCTCCAGAAGGTAGCGCCCGTGCCCGGAGACCGGATAGTTGCGCAGCAGCGCGTGGCTGGCCTGCAGGAGGT
Source organism: Rhizobiaceae bacterium (assembly GCA_049290135.1). Taxonomy (GTDB): domain Bacteria; phylum Pseudomonadota; class Alphaproteobacteria; order Rhizobiales; family Rhizobiaceae; genus JADJTR01. Next base: position 2,037 of record JBATNB010000530.1, on the reverse strand, counting down.
CGCGGATGCCGAGCGCCACCAGGACGGCGGCGAGGATGGCAAGCGGGATGACCGCGTTCCTCCAGGCGGGCGCCAGCACGATCAGGGCCAGCAGCGCCGGAATGGCAAGCGCGGGCAGCGTCAGCCCGAGATATCGCAAGCGGAAAAGATCGCCAAAGCGCATCGACAGCCTCCCTTTGCCCCGCCGCAGTGTGCCGCAGGAATGGCGCCGACGTAAGCGGCAATGATGACGGGGGCGCGAACCGGCCGGAGCGGGCCGCCGCCGCGCCGGTAATCGCGACCGGCGCATCCGCCCTTGACAGGGCTGTGGCTTTTAGTTAGTTATCGATCACTAACTGCAAATGGAGGCCGCCCGTGACCAATGCCGATACCCCCCGCTGGGTCAAACCCGCCGCCATCGCCGCCCTTGCCTTTGGCGGGCTGACCATCCTGTCCGGCGGCACGGCGCTGTTCGGCGGCGCCGGCGCGCAGGCGCTTGCCGGCAACGCGGTGCCTTTCGTGCTGTGGTTCAATTTCCTCGCCGGCTTTGCCTATGTCGCCACCGCCGTCGGCCTGCTGGCCGGCCGGAGCTGGGCGCCGAATGCCGCGCTCGTCATCGCGCTGGCCTCGCTTGCCGTGTTCGCCGCCTTCGCGTTCGCCGCCGCCACCGGCACGCCGTTCGAGCCGCGGACCTTCGGCGCCATGACCCTGAGGGCCGGCTTCTGGCTGGCCATCGCCATCGCCGCCCGCCGCACCCTGTTCAAGACCCGTCACATCGAAGGAACAATGACATGACGACCGGACGCACCAACATCTGGGTCGGACTGACCGTCCTTGCCTTTTTCATGGCCTATGGCTTCCTGCTGATCTGGCTGCGCGACTTCGCCCCGGGCAAGGAAGCGTGGATCGCTTCCTACTCGACCGGCAAGCATTTCGAATCGCGCCTGGCCCATGTGCATGGCAACCTGTTCGCGCTCACCAACGTGCTGTTCGGCTACCTGATGCTGAAGCTCCCGGTCACCGGGCCGCTGGCCAGGCCGGCGTCCTGGCTGGCCCTCGGCGGCCTGCTGATGCCGATCGGCATTCTTGGCGAGGTCTATCTCGGCCTGTCGCCGGTGTTCGTGCTGGCCGGCGCCGCCTCGATCATCGCCGCGACCGTTCTGCTCGCCATCGCCATCGCGCGCCCGACGCCGGCTTCCACCGGCTGAGGTCGCCACGCGTCAAGACCCGCAAGCATCCAGGGAGGACATCATGCAGGGTTCGAAAGTCTGTTGGGCCGTGACGGCGGCATCGCTCGCCGCCGTCGCCGCCATGGGGTACATGTTTCTCATCCGCGGCAGCGTGACCGAAAGCGCCGACGGGCGAACCGCCATCCTGCTGGCTGGCTCCGAGCGCGATCTCGTGCTTGCCGAGATGCGCGGGTTTCTCGAATCGGTCCAGTCCATCGTCGCCGCGGTGAGCGGCAACGACATGGCGACGGTCGCCGCCAGTGCCCGCAAGGTCGGATCGGCCGCCGCCAACGAGGTCCCGGTCACGGTCATGGGCAAGCTGCCGCTCGAGTTCAAGACCCTCGGGCTCGCCACCCATTCCGCCTTCGACGAAATCGCGCTCGAGGCCGAGGGGATCGGCAGCGGCGAGGCGGTGCTGGCCGGCCTCGGCAAGCTGCTGCTCAATTGCACGAGCTGCCACGCCGGTTATCGCCTGGCCCTTGAGGCACCGGGAACGAAGTGAAAAGGTGCCGCCGCCGCGGGCGCGGACAGGTCCGCGCCCCACTGCCGGGAGTTGCCCAACGCCATGCCGGAACCAGGTCCGATGGAGAAACCGAAGCGCACGCGGCTGCCGGCCGAGGCGCGCAAGGCCGAGATCGTCCTTGCCGCGCTTCGCCTGGTTGACGAGGCAGGCCCCGATGCGCTGACGACGGAAAAGATCGCCGTGGCGATCGGGCTGACCCAGCCGGCGCTGTTCCGCCATTTTCCGCGCAAGGAGCTGATCTGGACGGCGGTGGCCGAACGCCTGGCCGGCGACATGGCCACGACGCGCGCCGAGGCGGCCCGCCAC
>JBATNB010000529.1:0-1501 GCA_049290135.1 Rhizobiaceae bacterium | reverse complement strand
AGCGCGAGGAACGCTCGCGCGGCGCCAATGGCGAGGAAATGGTGCGGATCGTGCTCGACCGGGTCGGCGACGAGATCGGCACCGGCGGCTATGACGGGGCGTTCCGGCGCTATGGCGCGGCGCCGGCACGGGTGCGGAGGGGCTGATGAGGATCTGGCCGGCCGCCCTGCCGCAATTCGTGCTTCGACAGGGCTATGAAGAGCGCCCGAGGCGCGGCTCGCGGTTGTTCGAGCCGGACGACGGCGCGCCGGTGGAGCGCCCCTCCGGCACGGTACGACTGTCCGCGATCGCGGCGAGCCTGCGCATGAGCGGCAAGGAACTGTCATTGTTCGAGCGCTTCGTGGCGCGCGAAATCGGAGGTGGCACGCTCGATTTCCTGATGCCGCACCCACGCACGCGGGTGCAGACGACAATGCGGCTGGCCGGCGACCCGCCGTATCAGGTGAGGGCGACGGGCGGCGACCACTGGATCGTGTCCGTGACACTGGTCGAACAGGGGAGGCCTGTGTGAGGACCATCCCTTTGGTGACACTGGAGCAACTGCAGGCGGCGTCAACGGACGAGGCACTGATCGTGTTCGTCACCGTCAGCCACGAGGCGATAGAGGCGCCCATTCGCCTGGTGCTCGACCATGCCGACTATCTGCGCGACGGGGCGCTCTACCGGGCCGCGCCGTTTAGGCTCGATCTCGTCAATGACGACGAGAGGCCGCCAAGGGCGCGCTTTTCATTTCCGGCCGTGAATCGCGAGGCGCTGACACGGCTCGCGGCGGTCAGCGCGCCGGCGCGCGTCGACTGCGAGATCCTCGCGGCGGCGTCGTTCGATCTTGGCGTCAACCCCCGGCAGGAGAAGCCGGGCGCCATCCCGATCTACGCGGCCCGGCATCTGTTCCTGACCGACGTCAGCCTCGACGCGGCGCAGTGCTCAGGCGCGCTGCGCGGCTGGGACTATCGCCAGGAACTATGGCCGAACGTGCTGGCCACACAGGCTCTTACCCCGGGGCTGTGGCCATGAGTGCGTTCAAGAGCCACTACGTCGGCATTCCCTGGCGAGATTGCGGCCGGACGGCCGATGGCGCGGACTGCTGGGGGCTGGCGCGGCTGATCTATCTCGGCGAGGCCGGGATCGTTCTTCCGGAGCATGCGGAGATCTCGTCGAAAAATCTGCGCGAGATCTCGCGCACCATCGACACGGAGGCTGGCGGCGAGACGTGGCGCAGGATCCCGCACGGCGGAGTATTGCGGGTGCTTGACCTCGTGGTGATGACGGCACCGGGTCACCGGACGCCGATCCACGTCGGTGTCTACGGAGTGCTGGGCGGGCGCGGCCAGGTGTTGCACACGGAAATCGAGACCGACGCGGCATGGACCCGGTTCGACCACCCGTCGCTCGCCGGCCGGGTACTCGGCTTCTGGCGGCACCGGCTGCTTGATGCCACGGCCATGCGGGAGATCGCGGCATGAGCGCGGGTGCCGACACTGGCGTGGTCGCCGCCCTGTGG
>JBATNB010000528.1:0-4975 GCA_049290135.1 Rhizobiaceae bacterium | reverse complement strand
CTGCTACGGCGGCTGGCGTGCTGGCCGGCGCGGGCGCTGCCTGGCTGTCGCGCAATCGCCAGGCATCCGCTGCCCGGCAAACCGCTGAAAAAGAAGGGGCTTGAACCATGGACCTTCTCGATTTTGCCCGAGGGCCGGCTCTCCAGGTCGCGCTCGCCATCTTCGTGCTCGGGACGCTGTGGAGGTTGCTCGGCATCCTCCTGCTGCCGTGGCGCATCATCCAGTCACGGGCGCGCGAGGGATCTCCCGCGCCGTTCTCGGCCGCCATCAAGGGCATCCTGGTCAAGCTGTGGCCGCATCGGGCCTTCATGGGCGGCGGCATGTTCCAGTTCGTCAACGGCTACATCTTCCACATCGGCCTGGCGATCGTCGTCTTCCTCTTCGTCCCGCACATCCTGTTCATCAAGAACCTGATCGGGCCGAGCTGGCCGGGATTGCCGTCGAACGTGATCTACGGTGTCGGCATGGTGACGGCCGCCTCGCTTGTCGCGGCGCTGGCCTACCGGCTGACCAGCCCGGTGCTCAGGCTGATCTCGCGGGTCGACGATTATGTCTCCTGGCTGATGACGTTCCTGCCGGTGGCGACGGGGCTGCTTGCCTCCAGCCATCTCGGGGCGCGCTACGAGACCTTGCTGGCGCTGCACATCCTTACGGTTGCCGCGTTCCTCGTCTGGTTCCCGTTCGGCAAGCTGATGCATGCATTCCTGTTCGTCTTTTCCCGCGGCATGACCGGTGTCCGCTTCGGCCACAGGGGGGCTGAGCTATGACTGCGACCACCACCAAGACAGGCGTGCCCTTCGACATGCAGGGCGAAATGAGCGATACTGACCGGCGCAACGCCGCCATGAACGGCTTCGTGCGCGAGTTCGGCGCCATCGCCGCCGCCCACATGGAATCCTGCGTCCGCTGCGGCATGTGCGCCAACGCCTGCCACTTCTATGTGACGACCGGCGAGCCGGCCTACACGCCCATCAACAAGCTGCGCCCGTTCGAGCAGGCCTACCACCGCAACGCCGGTCCGTTCGCGCCGATCTATCGGCTGTTCGGCCTGGTGCCGCGGGTGTCGCTGCAGGAACTGGAAGAGTGGGAGCGGCTGCTGTTCGATGCCTGCACGCTTTGCGGGCGCTGCACGCTGGCCTGTCCGATGGGCATCGACATCGCCGAGCTCATCAAGGAAGCGCGGCACGGCATGTACAAGGCCGGGCTCATTCCCGACCGCCTGCAGCTGATGGACCGCACGACCAAGGCCTGGGGCAGCCCGGCGACGCCAGCGGAGGATTTCGCCGACATCATCAACGAGACCGGCGAGGAATTCGGCGTCAAGATGAACGTCGACAAGGACAAGGCCGACTATCTGGTGACGGTCGCCCCGGCGGAATTGTCGGAGCACACCAAGGCGCTCGCCGACGTTGCCAAGATCATGAACAGGATGGGTCTGGACTGGACCTATCATTCGGAGGGGTTTGAAGCTTCCAACATCGGCTACCTGAACGGCGATACCGACCTCCAGGAGAAGATGACCCGGCGCATCATCGACACCGCCGTCAAGATCGGCGCCAAGACCCTGGTGCTGCCCGAATGCGGCCACGCCTATGGCGCGGCGCGCTGGGAGGCGGCGCGCTGGTATGGCGGCACCGTGCCGGTGCGCATCATCCACATGACCGAGTTCCTGCAGGAAGCGGTCAACAGCGGCAAGATCAAGCTGAAGAGCATGGACGTCACCGCGTCGTTCCATGATCCCTGCCAGCTCGTGCGCCGCGGCGGCGTCACCAAGGCCCCGCGCGAGGTGCTCGGCAAGCTCGGCGTCACTATCAAGGAGCTTGAGAACCACGGTTCGCTCGGCTGGTGCTGCGGCGGCGGCGGCGGCGTGGTGTCGAACGTGCGCGCCGACCCGATCCGCTTCAAGGCCTTCGAGCTGAAGAAGAAGGAAGTCGAGGCGGCGGGCGCCGACCGGTTCATCACCGCCTGCGGCCAGTGCCGCATCACCTTGACCCAGGGCGCCAAGAAATACAGCTGGGACAAGAAGGTCGAGAGCCTGCTTGAGCTCGTGGCCGACAATCTGGTCGACTGACAGGAGAACAAAATGACCCAACGTGTTGTCGTCGATCCGATCACCCGCATCGAGGGGCACCTGCGCATCGAGGCGGAAACCGCCGCCGATGGCGCCATCACCGGCGCCTGGTCGTCCGGGACCATGGTGCGCGGCATCGAACTGATCCTGAAGGGGCGCGACCCGCGCGATGCCTGGGCCTTCGCCCAGCGCATCTGCGGCGTCTGCACGCTCGTGCACGGCATCGCCTCGGTCCGCGCGGTCGAGAACGCGCTCGACTACAAGATCCCGGCCAATGCGCAGCTGATCCGCAATCTCATGATCGCGGCGCAGTACGTGCACGACCATGTCATGCACTTCTACCACCTGCATGCGCTCGACTGGGTGGACGTGGTGTCGGCGCTGTCGGCCGATCCGGCCGCGACCTCCACGCTGGCGCAGTCGATCTCGTCCTGGCCGAAATCCAGCCCCGGCTATTTCGCCGACGTGCAGAAGAAGGTGAAGGGGTTCGTCGAGACCGGCCAGCTCGGCATCTTTGCCAATGGCTTCTGGGGCAACCCGAATTTCCGCCTGCCGCCCGAGGCCAACCTGATGGCGGTCGCCCATTATCTCGAGGCGCTCGCCTGGCAGCGCGAAGTGGTGCAGATCCATACCATCTTCGGCGGCAAGAACCCGCACCCCAATTTCGTCGTCGGCGGCGCGCCGGCGCCGATCTCGATCGATTCCACCACCAGCGCCGGTTCGGCGGCGACCGCGGTCAACATGACCGGCCTCGGCCAGATCAAGGCCGTGATCCAGAACATGCGCGACTTCGTCGACCAGGTTTATGTGCCGGATACGCTGGCGATCGCCTCGTTCTACAAGGACTGGTTCGAGCGCGGCGAGGGCGTCGGCAACTTCATGACCTATGGCGACTTCCCCGAGAAGGGCATGGACGATCCGTCGTCCTGGCTCATTCCCGGCGGCGTGATCCTCAACCGCGACCTGTCGACCATCCATCCGGTCGATCTCAACAAGGCGGACGAGATCCAGGAGTTCGTGTCGCATTCCTGGTACGATTACGAGGGCGGCAAGGACAAGGGCCTGCACCCCTACGATGGCGAGACGAAGTTCGCCTATGACGGCCCGAAGCCGCCCTACGAACAGCTCGACGTCGAGAAGGGCTATTCCTGGCTGAAGTCGCCGCGCTGGAACGGCCATGTGATGGAAGTCGGCCCGCTGGCGCGCGTGCTCATGCTCTACGCCAAGGGCCACGAGCCAACGGTGGATCTGGCCAACATGGCGTTGTCGAAACTCGGCGTGCCGATCACCGCGATGTTCTCCACGCTGGGGCGGACCGCGGCGCGCACGCTGGAGACCAAGATCATCGCCGACCAGATGATGACCTGGTACGACAACCTCATCACCAACATCCGCGCCGGCGATCTGGCCGTGCACAACCCGGCGAAGTGGAACCCGTCCTCCTGGCCGAAGGAAGCCAGGGGCGTCGGCTTCATGGAAGCGCCGCGTGGCGCGCTGGCACACTGGATCGTCATCAAGGACGGCAAGATCGACAATTACCAGGCCGTGGTTCCCTCGACCTGGAATGCCGGGCCGCGCGATCCGGCAGGCAAGCCCGGCCCGTACGAGGCCGCGCTCATGGATCGGCACAGCCTCTTCGATCCCAAGCAGCCGCTGGAAATCCAGCGCACGATCCACTCGTTCGACCCGTGCATCGCCTGCGCGGTGCATGTCGTCCATCCCGATGGTGAGAGCAACCTGCAACTCGACGTGCGCTGAACGGGGCGTTTCAAGCGCACGGCCGCTCGAACGGCCGGCATACGGGGGGTGTGATCCGGAGGTTCGCGGCAGACGGGCCGGCGCGAGAGCGCCGGCCCTTGTCGTTCAGGCCGGGGCGTTGCGGACAAGCACGACGCAGCGGCTGGGCGTCGTGCCCTTCTCGCCGGGCATGGAGACATAGGGTTCCGTCAGCTCCGCGAGCGCGAGCACCCCGGCGTCGGCCAGGTCCTCGATGCGCTGCCGGAAGCCGGCATCCCACAATGCGCCCTTGACCGTCAGCACGATGACACCGCCGGGCCGGGTGATGCGGACAAGCTCGTCGAGGCCCTCGGGGCCGACATGGCCGGTGGTGAACACGCCCGCCGCGACGATGCCGGCGAAGTGGTCGTCGGAAAATGCCAGCGGCGTCCCGAGCGCGGCGCGGTGCAGTGCGCGATAGGCGCCCTTGCGGGCGGCGACGGCAAGCATGCCCTCGGAAATGTCGAGTGCCTCGACATGGCCGTATCCGGCAATGCCCAGCCACTCGCCGATGAGGCCGGTGCCGGCGCCGGCATCGAGCAGCGGCGCGGCGCCGCGCGGCAGGTGACGGCACAGCAACGCCAGGCAGATCGTCGGATGCCGGTAGCCGGCGACCGACATTTCCGTCTCGTAGGTTTCGGCCCAGCGGTCATAGAGTTCGGCGACCTCGTCGGCGTTGCGCGCGCCGTAGACATCGCCGAGAAGTCCGTCATGATGGCCGCTGGACATGGGCTGGGGCTCCGTTTGTCCGGGGCATGATAGGGCCCGGGCGGCGGCTGTAAACGGGGAGATGCGATGGCGGCCATCGATGAGGCGGGGGTTCGCGAAGCGATCGGCGCGATCGCCGTGCTTACCGGCGCACGAGGGACGGTCGCCCGCCTCGGCGGCATGACCAACCGGGTCTATCGGGTCGGCGCGTTCTGCCTGCGCATCCCGGGCGATGGCACGTCCGAATACATCAATCGGGCACACGAGGCCGTGGCGGCGCGCGAGGCGGCGCGGGCCGGCGTGAGCCCTCAGGTGCTGCATTTCGACGAGCACACCGGCGTCATGGTCACGCGCTTCATCGAAAACGCCGCGACGATGAGCCCGCAAGGGTTCGCCGCGACCGAAGGCGCGGTGGAGCGC
>JBATNB010000527.1:0-9203 GCA_049290135.1 Rhizobiaceae bacterium | reverse complement strand
AGAGGATCCTGCTGCGGGCCGCGCGCGACGGCGGGCCGTGCCGATGAACCCGGCGCGGAGGCGATCACGCCTGGTAGCGTACCTCGGCCGAGAGGTTTCGCACCATCTGGATCAGTTCGGTGCGATTGCCGGAATTGGTCTTGCGCATCAGGCTGCGGACCTGGCTCTTGACCGTGTCGAGCGACCGGAACCGGATCTCGGCGATTTCCTGGTTGGTCCGCCGCGCCGCGATGAGTTCCAGCACATCGGCCTCGGCTTTCGACAGCGCATAGAAGCTGGTGATCCGCGCCAGGTCGACCCGCACCGGCCGGCTGGTGTCAAGCACGGTCAGCAGCCGGCAACCACGCCCCAGATGCCCGGTCGCGCTGCTGGTTTCGGTCGGGCAAACCTCGACGAACAGTGCCGAGCCCCCCTGGTCGTGGGCGATGACCAGCGCCTCCTTGCGCGCCCGCGCGCCGAACCGCCCATGCGCCATCTCGTCGAAGACCAGGGAGTGATAGCGCCCGGCCTGGCTCTCGTCATGGAGTTGCAGCACCCCGCCGGGCCCGAGCCTGAAGGCGGAATGCGCATCGAGGACGCGATCCATCTCGTTGTTCTTGTAGATGACCCGGCCCTTGGGATCGAGAATGGCAATCCCCTGTTCGGCATTGCCGATCAGCGTCTCGAACACATTGTGCAGGCGCAGCCTGTGCTCCAGCGGTCGGGCCAGTTCGATCGACTTGGCGACATGGGGAAGGAAGATCAAGGCCTTGCGGCGCTCCTGCTCGGTGATCGGGCCGCGGTCGGCGCCATATTGCAGGGCGAAGCGATCCACGGTCAAAAGGTCCTTGTTCAGCAACGCCCCGGCGCGATGCTTCAGCCCGTGCTGCATCATGAAGCGGGTGTTCTCCTGATCGAGCAGGACCGATACCGAATTGAACAGGTGGACATCGCTGACGAGTTCGACGGGATCGGTTCTCGCCGAGAGCTGCGCGAACAGGCCCTGGTCACGCAGTTCCAGCGCGTTGAACCGGTCGAGGAAGTACCGCACGATCTCCGGAACGTAATTGTCGGAGAACATGCGCGACGCGACGCGTGGCGCGCCGTTCTCGATCTGGACCTCGAAGATGAAGGCCCCGGCGGCGCCGAGCTTCGCGGCCAGCCGGCTGAGCAAGTCCGGCCAGATGCCGGGATCGAGCGCGGCATCATAGATGCGCGCGATCAGATCGATGTCATCGGCATCCATTTGCCGTTCCGCCCCGTGTGCCGAAGGCGCCCGGTGCGCCCGCCCGCCGGTGAAATGTCCCGTCAGGCGAAACTATTTCGCACACCGCCCGGACAATCAACCGGTGTTTCAGTGGCCATGATGCAATGATGCGCCGCGCCGCCCTGGCTGTAACGGTTTTTGTCGCCCTGGCCGTCGGCGCACTCATGGCGGCTACCGATCCCGTTCCGCTCGAGGCCGCGCGCGTGCACCGGATCGCGCGGCAAATGAACGAAGCGGCGGCGATTGCCGTGCCGCACGGTTACCTGATGGACGAGGCGCTCCGGGCGCAAAACCGCGCGCTTCTGTCCCGGGTGGAACATGGCGACGTGCTCGATGCCGATGCGTCGGCGCTCTACCGGGGCGTGATCCAGGCCGTGCTGCTTGCCAACCAGGCATTCCTCGCCCGCTTCGACCGCGAACTCACCGTGCTGGCCGATCATGCGATGCATCGCCCCAACAATGCCCGGGGCCATGGCATCGCGGGACGCCACGATCACCACGACCTGTCCGCCCGCCTGAACTTCGCCGCCCTGCTCGCCGAACTCGCGGCGCTGGACGAAGCCGCCGGATGGCCGGGCGCGCCGCGTCGCATCCTCGCCGCCGCGCGGGCCTGGAAGGACCTTGCCGACATTGTCGGCCATCTTGGCGTCTCGGCCCATTCGGTCTCCGTGCCCTACGAGCCGCCTCCGGCCCCGTGGCCGGATCAGGATCTTGGCGGCCGGTTCGAGGCCATGCTCATGGCGTACAAGCAGGCGCAGGCCGAACCGGTCAATTCGCCGGCCTACTGGCAATCCATGGACAGCGCGCTCGACGCCTGCGCTGCCATGATCCTCGCGGTCCAGGTCCGGATCGTGTCGAGGACCAGGAGCTGGGAGCGCAGGCTGTCCGGCCATTTCCTTTCGCCGCAGACATTGGCGACGCCGGTCGAACTCGATCGTCCGTTGCGCCCGCGACCCGCCGGATAGGCCGATCCGGCGCTGTTGCCTTGCGACGCGGCCGCGATTTTCACCCCAACGGGTGATTCACCCCGCCCCGCCGTCTTCCTAGCCTCCAGCATGCACGGGTCCGAAGAAGCGGACCGCGGGGCATGCAAGGAGTTTGTCGATGTCCGAACATCCGGTGACGAGGAACACCCGCCGACTGACCGTCGCGGCGCTCGGTCTGGCCCTGTCGATGACCGCCGCGGCACGCGCGCAAGGCGAATTCGGCATCCTGGCGACCGGCGATGCCGTTGTGACCGGCTTTTCCGGTGTCATCGAGCCCGCCCCGCGGGATCCGCCGCTCGATCCGGCGACGCTGATCGACGAAACCCTCATCGATCCGGAAGGAATCTCCGCGCGCATCAACTATCTCGGCGCTCCCGGCCATGTCTGGGACGCCCGGGTCTGGCCGGCCGCGCGCGCGCTCGAGCTGCGCGCCCGGGACATCGGCCAGGTCTTCGGCGTCGCCATCGATGACGCCGAATTCCCCAACATCTACCTCGCCGCCTCCTCGGCCTATGGCCTCCACATCGTCGCCCCGGACAAGGATGGCGACGGGCGGCCGGAACGGCTGCGCGCCGGATCGCCCGAGGCGATGTGGATGGAAGGCCTGTGGGGGACACCGAACGCCAACGATGCCTCCGGTCGCCTCGGCGGGCCGGGCAGCATCTGGAAGGTCGATGGTCGCACGGGCGAGGTGACGCTTTTCGCCAATGTCGAACATGACGGCGAGGCCAATCCCGGCGCCGGCCTCGGCAACATCGTCTATGCCGGAGAGCAGAAGGCGCTGTTCGTCTCCGACCTCGCCACCGGCCTCATCCACCGATACGACCTGCTCGGCGCCGAGACCGGCCTTTTCGACCACGGCGTGATCGGACGTTCGTCCGCCGGACTGGAATCGGTCTTCCACGACCCCGAAGCCCGGCTCGACATCGCCTCCGGCGACTTCGATCCCGGCGATGCCGAAACGTGGGGAATGACGGACGAGGATCGGCGCATCCACGGCCTCGCCTGGCATGACGGACGCCTCTTCTATGCCGTTGCCGGCGGCAGCCAGGTCTGGTCGGTCGGGTTCGACGAAAAGACCGGCGACTTCCTGGCCGAGGCGCGCTGGGAACTCGATGTGCCGGAGAAGCCGAAGGCGTTGCCGGTCACCGACATGCTGTTCACCCGCATGGGCGCGCTGGTCCTGGCGCAGCGCGGCGAGCCCGCCTCGCTCTACGATTATTCGGGCCTGGCCGCCCACGGCAAGGCGCGCGTCTATCGCTACTGGCTGGAGAGCCCCGACGATCCGCGGACGGAAAGCCGCTGGATCGCCGAGCCGCAGGAGTATGCCGTCGGCTTCGAGGCCGCCAACCGCCAGACTTCCGGTGGCCTGGCGCTGAACCACGGCTACACGGCCGACGGCTACCTCGATCCCGCGGTCTGCGAGGCGAGCCTGTGGACCACCGGCGACGATCTGCGCCGCACCGCGGTCGATGACCTCGTCCGCGCGCTCACGCCCGGCGGCCTGCTTGAGATCGACGGATTGCAGGGCATGCCCGCCGGCCCGGTCAAGTCCGACGGCGGCGCCGGCAACACCCCGCCTTGGGCGAGCTACATGCTCGACAACGATCCCGACAATTCCGGCCTGATCGACATGTTCGCCCGTCCCTCGCGCTGGAGCGATGCCCGCACCGAAGGCTGGATCGGCGATGTCGAGATCCTGACCGGAGACTGCGACGCCATCGCCGGCGGCGGTGGCGGTTACTGGGGCGGCGCCGGCTATGCCTGGAGCAACCCTGACTATGTCGACCCGGAGGGCGACGGAGATGGCGGGGAGGACAAGCAGTGCACGCCGGGCAAGGACTGCCCGGCGTCCGCATGCGCCAACCCGTCGGGAAAACTCGTCTGCGACACCACGACCGGCCAGTGGACCTATCTGATGGCGCTCGATCCGGCCGAACTCGCCGGCCTCGGCGCCGACACGGTGAAGATCACCGGCACGTCGCCGGGCGTGTCCGTGGCGGGCGGGCCGCTGCTGCCTGTCGGCGCCATCACGCCGATGCCGCTCACCATTGCCGGCGGCGGCCAGTTGGCCACGATCGGCCTGTGCCTGTTCAACAAGGCCGAAATGCAAAGCGGCAAACCCTTCACCTGCTGCAAGACCGCCGTCACCGCCAGGGTGCCGGCCGGCGATTGCAGGAAGCAGAATTGAGCTTCGGGAGAAAGATGATGATGAAGTGCACGATTTCTGCGCTCGCCAGGTCGATTCTGCCTCGCCGCGCCTTCAACGCGATGACCGCCTGCCTGGCGGCCATGTCCGGCGTGCTGTCGGCCGTTCCCGCCCACGCCCAGACCTTTCCCAACCCTGTGTTCGCGCAGGTCTATGCGCAGATGCCGCTGTCGCAGCAATGCGTCAATCCCGGCTTCGAAGCCGGCTTTGCCGACTGGACCGGCTTTCGCGGCAAGCGCACGCTCGGGCTGCCCTACGAGACCAAGATCGCCCTGCCCGGCGGTTCGGTCGTCTCCAACAGCTGCTCGCCGGCGGCGGGAATCGGCAACACCGGCGCCGGCAACACCTGCGTCATTCCCGAAGCCTCCGGGATCGACGGCAATCTCGGCGGTTCCAGCCATCCCATGGTCGTGCAGGGCGGCCAGTCCATGCGGCTCGGCGGCAACGCCATGACCGCCGGCAAATCCAACGGCAACGCCATCGAGGGCGTCGCCCGGCGGTTCGTCGTCCAGGCTTCGAATGCCATCTACCGTTTTCGCTTTTCCAGCGTCATGGACCGCGCCCATGACAACACCGCCGCCTTTACCGGCGAGGAGCCCTATTTCCAGGCGACGGCCATCGATCCGGCAACGGGCACGGTCATCGACAGCATCACCATGCCGGCCTCCGGCTTCAATCCCTCGCTGGTGGCAAGCCCGGCCAATCCGGCCATCGTCTACAGCCTGTGGAGTTGCGCGCAACTCGACCTGTCCTCCCATGTCGGCAAGGAAGTCGCGGTCTTCTTCACCAATTCCGACTGCACGCATGGCGGCCACACCGCCTACACCTATGTCGACGATACCTGCGCCACCTGCGACAAGCCGGAGGATACCGGCATCACCATCGACCAGATCGGCCCGGATCTGGCGATCTGCACGCCGGACCGCGTGGCAAACGTCACCGGGACGATCTCGATCCCGGCCGCCCAGCAGACATCCAACATCAAGGTCACGCTGGAGGTGCGCCAGGGCGGCGCGACCATCGCGACGCTGACCAACGGCACCCTGACCGGCAACACCTACAACTTCGCGATCGGTGCCAACGACCTCTCGGGCATAGGCTGCTACGATCTGATTGCCATCCTCGAATATGACGTCCAGACGCCATCCGGTACGGTTGTGCATGTCCGCAGGGAGACCGCGGCCGAGGGGCGGAAGCCAGGCGCGGACAATGATCTCTGCCTCAAGGATTGCCCGAAGGACCCGCCCGACGAGGCTTCCTGCCTCACCGGCAAGCCCGAAATCGCCTGCGGAAAGGTGCCGGGCACCTACGTCGTCACGCTGAATGTGAACGGTACCGGCGGCATCGTCCCGACCACGGTTGCAATCGCGCCGAAGACCGCCAGCATCACCATCCTCAATCCGCAGGCCGCCTACCAAGTCATCAACGGCCAGGTGAAGTTCACCGTCGCGGGCGCCAACCCCGGCGACAGCCTGTCGTTCGGTCTGGAGGGCACCAGGGTCGGCGCCGGCGCGGTCGAAGGCTCCGACCTGTGCTGCAACGGCACGATCAAGGTCGAGATCCCGAAGGACCTTCCCTGCGAGAAATCGACCGTCGATGTGACCAAGGTCTGCGAGCCGGCACGATACGGCAAATATGCGGCGGGTCAGGCGGTGACCGCGGCGGGGTTCCTGTCCGTCTGCCACATCACGGTCAAGACCACCGGCCCGCAGGCCGGTACGCTGACCGTGACCGACCAGCTTGGCGGCGGCGGCACGCTCGTTTCGGCGTCCTCCACCACCAGTCCGCCATGGACCTGCGGTCCGACCGGCTGCGCCATCAATGGCGCCCAGCTGAACCAGACCGCATCCACCTCGGTGATCGACGTGAACGTGGCGTTCCCGTCCAAGGGCCATGTCCTGGAGGCGAAGAACTGCGCGCTCCTTGCCGTCGCCGGCAAGCCGGCCGACAAGGACTGCGCGACGTTCACGGTCGTGGATGATCCGAAGGATCCCGACGTCGCGATCGTCAAGGTTTGCGAACCGGCCCGGCAGATGGATTCGCCCGACCTGCAATTCGGCGCCAGATGCACCATCACCGTCACCACCACCGGGCCGATCCAGACCCATCTCGTCGTGTCGGACACGCTGACCGGCAACGGCCAGGTGACGTCCTTCGCCAACACATCCGCCCCGGCCTGGATCTGCATTCCCGGCCAGTGCGACATGGACGGCTCGAACCTCGACCAGACGTCGTCGGTCTCGACATTCGACGCCTTCGTCACCTTCCCGCCCGGTCAGGGCGCAGGGCAGGCGACGGCGAAAAATTGCGCCAGGCTCGGCCTTGATGCCCATCCGGCCGGCGAAAGCTGCGCCGACATCAAGGCCGGTGACGACAAGTTCAAGCTCGACGTGAAGAAGGATTGTTCCGGCGTCATCGCCTTGTCGGTCAACGGCCCATGGGCCGGGTCCTGCAAGATCACCGTCACCGCCACGGGCGGCCCGCGCCCGCAATTCATCGCGATCTCCGATGTGATCTCGGACGCCAACGCCAACCGTACGCCACCGATCGCCATGACCAACATGGTGTCGGCGGACCCGTGGGCCTGTGCCACGCCCTCTGGCGCCGGCGGGCCGCTCGATTGCACGATTGCCGGCACCGCCTTCCCGGCGAACGGCAGTTCGACACTCGACATCGACGTGTATGTTCCGGTCGGCGTCCGGGCGGGCGAAGCGAGGAACTGCGTCAAGGCCGCGGGCGCATCGGATGCGCTAACGCTTGCCCCCTCCAGCCCTCCGGTCTCGACCGATCAGGTGTGCGTCCCGCTTCCGGGCGGAAAGGACACCCCGCCGCCGCCGGCCGACGGTACGCTGACAGTGACCAAGGTTTGCGACCCGGCTGTTCCGACCGGAACGAGCAATGATTGGGGCGGACAGAGCCTGCCGACGGTCCAGTCGACATGCCATGTCACCGTGCAGGGCTCGGGCAATCTGCCGCCAGTCATCGAGATCCATGAGAATCTCGTGTCCGGCGCACCGGCAGCCAACAGCCCGATGCAGATCAACATTGCCGGCATGACCTCGGCCCAGAACTGGCAGTTCCCGCTGTTCCCCGTTGCCCAGGGCACGGCAAATGGCAGCGTGTCCACGCCGGCTCTGGCGACGATTTCCAGCGCGGACCTGATCGCCGCCGGCGGCACGTCGACCCTCGATGTCACGGTCCAGTTCATGAATGACGGCTGGGTCACCGAAACCGGGAACTGTGTGCAGGCCTTTGGCGTTGCCACTCCCGGCTCCGCTCCGGGTGCGCAAAGCCAAAAGGTGTGCGTGCCGTTCACGGGAGGCAACACGGTTATCGCCGGCATCACCGTCAACAAGCGCGTTGTCTCCAGCGCGCCTGATGTGCTGCCTTCCATCGCCTATCCGCTCAGCGCGAGCTGCGATGCAAGTGTCGCCGCGATCAATGACGGCCAGACGATCACGATCGGCAATCTCGCCGCCGGAACGGCCTGCACCATCACGGAAGGGCCGCTCGACCAGGGCATCGCCAACGCCGCCGCGCTTGATGCCTGCGGAGGTGCGGGAACCCCGGTCTGGACCACCTCCTATGCACCGTCGCAAACGGTAATGGCCGGACCGGGCGCGCATGTCACGATTACCAACACGCTTGGATGTGAACGGAAACCGATCGACGGCGGTCTTGTCGCTGCCAAGACGCTTGCCGGCCCCTGTTCGCTGGATGCAGCCTCGCAGCAGTACATGTGCCTGTTCAACATTCAGGTCAGCAACACGGGTACGGCGGACTACAACGGGCCGTTCGCCATGACTGATGTGCTGTCCGATCCCGCGCCATCGGGGGCGTCGGTGTCGCTGACGTCCATTGCGCCCTACGGGATGAACATGAATGCCGTGCCGAACGGCATGTCATACAATAATGGCGCGATCACTGTCCCCGCCGGAGGGGCCATCACCGGGACGATCCTTGTTTCGGTGCCGGTTCAAGCCGGGGCGCAGGTGTTCGAAAACTGCCTGAGGGTGGATCAGCCGGCAGGCGTTGCTCCGTCCTGCGCCAGTGCGAATTTGCCGGCTGACAACAGCGGGCTCGCCTGCGATCCCGCCACGGCCGCCGGCGCGGGCGATCTCTGCCGCTGCCGGTTCGACAACATGTCTCCGGTTTCCACAACGGCATGCCGATGCAAGGACGGGTTCACCTTGAAGGCGGGCCAGGGCTGTGTCCGCGATGTCGCCGAACCGAAGTGCGATCCGGCGACCGCCGTCGCGAAGGGCGAAGCCTGCGTGTGTCGCTTCAAATCGATGGTGCGGAAATCGGCCACCGCCTGCGCCTGCGCCAAGGGTCTGGACCTCGTGGCCGGCAAGGGTTGCGTCAAGGCCGAACCGGCCTGCGGCAAGGGCGAACGCTTCCAGCCGAAACGCAATCGCTGCGAGCCGGTCTGCGCCAAGGGCTTCGACTATTCCGTCAAGCGCAACGCCTGCGTGAAGACACAGCCCGATTGCCGCAAGGGAACCGTGTTCAACGCCAAATCGGGCAAGTGCGTGCCGGTCCAGCCGGTCTGCAGGAAGCCGTTCGTCTATGACCCGAAACGCAACGCCTGCGTGGAACAGGTCGTCAAGTGCAAGTCCGGCCAGGTCGCGGTCAAGGGCAAGTGCGTGGGCGTGCCGAAATGCCCGCCCGGAACAATCCCCGTGCCCGGCACCAAGGCGTGCGTGACGATCGGCATCGGCGGAGGCGGCCGCGACGGCGGCGGCCGCGGCAACTGCAAGCC
>JBATNB010000526.1:0-7513 GCA_049290135.1 Rhizobiaceae bacterium | reverse complement strand
CCATTCGGGCGCGCCCTCGCGCTCGACATCGGCGGCATCGAAGTGAGCGCCATCAGCGACGGCAATCTCTCCCAGCCGGTGTCCTTCATGCTGCCCGACACGCCGGAGGCGGAGGCGCGCGCGCTGTTCGAGGCCAACGGGCTGGCCTGGGGGCCGCTTTCGCCGGACTGCAACGTGACGGTGATGAAGAGCGCCGACCGGCTGGTGGTGTTCGATGCCGGCGCCGGCAGCAATTTCATGGAGACGGCGGGAAAGCTGATGGAGAATTTCACCGCCGCGGGCCTCGATCCGGCGGCGGTGACCGACGTGATCTTCACCCACGGCCATCCCGATCATCTGTGGGGCGTGCTCGACGATCTGGACGAGCTGGTGTTTCCCGACGCCGCCTACCACATGGGCGAAGCCGAACACGCCTACTGGACCTCGCCGGAGACGCTGGCGGCGACGCCCGACGACCGCAAGAGTTTCGTGGCCGGCGCGCAGACCCGTCTTGCCGGAATCGGCGAGCGGATCGTGCTGTTCAAGCCGGGCGCCGAAGTGGTGCCGGGCGTGGAAGCCATCGACACGTCAGGGCACACGCCCGGACACATGTCGTTCATGATCCACGGCGCCAGCGAACCGGTGATCGTCATCGGCGACGCGGTGACCAACGCGGTGATCTCGCTGAAGAAGCCGGATTGGCCGATCGGCCCCGACCAGGATCGCGAGCAGGGGATCAAGACCCGGCTGGCGCTGCTGGACCGGCTGGCGACCGACAGGGCGCGGGTGATCGGCTACCATCTGCCGTCGCCGGGCATGGGGCGGATCGAGCGCAGCGACGGGGCCTACGCGTTCTCGGCCGAGGGATAGGCCTCAGCCGGCCGTGGCGCCGTCGGCCTTGAGCTTGGCGAGCATCTCGCCAAGCAGGAACCAGAAGAACTCGTCGCCGGCGTAGCCGCGCATGCGGGCGATCTCCCGGCCGTCGTCGACAAGCACGAAGGTCGGCGTGAAGCGGTCGGTGCGCAGGTCCGGCAGGTCGGCCGGCCATTCGCCGGTGATGTCGACATTGCGCAGCGGCGCCAGCGCGCCTTCCGCGGTCTTGCCGTAGGCCGGCGCGATCTCGCGCTCGAAACGCAGGCACCAGGCGCAGCCCGGCTGCGACAGCATCACCAGTTCGGCGGCGGGCGCCGGCGCGCAGAGCGGCAGGACGGTGGCAAAAGCCAGGGCGAGGCGGCGGATCATCGGCGGTCTCCGGAAAAGAGCCTTTACGACATATAGCGCAGCCGCCATATTTCCGGCAACCTTCAGGGGAAGGACGGGGACCGCGCACACGGTTCCGGCGGCGGGGAGGCCGCGCGCGTGCTGGACATCACCCTTGGCGCCGCATTCATCGCGGGGCTCATCTCGTTCGTTTCGCCATGCGTGCTGCCGATCGTGCCGCCCTACCTGGCGTGGCTGGCCGGCATCACCTTCGACGAACTCGGCGACGAGAACGCCGATGCGACGGCAAGGCGGCGCATCCTTCTGGCGGCGCTGTTCTTCGTGCTCGGCTTTTCCACCGTGTTCGTGGCGCTCGGCGCCACGGCGAGCACGGTCGGGCGGGTGCTGGCGCAATATTTCGACGTGCTGTCGATCATCGCCGGGGTGGTGATCCTGATCATGGGGCTGCATTTCCTCGGCGTCTTCCGCATCGGGCTGCTGTTCCGCGAGGCGCGGGTTCAGGTGCGCGGCAAGCCGGCCGGTCCGGCGGGCGCCTATGTGATGGGCCTGGCCTTCGCCTTCGGCTGGACGCCGTGCGTCGGTCCGGTGCTGGCGGCGATCCTGTTCGTGGCGGGGTCGGAGGGCTCGGCCTTGCGCGGGGCGCTGCTGCTGGCGGCCTATTCGTTCGGCATCGGCCTGCCGTTCCTGCTGGCCGGCGCCTTCGCCAGCCGGTTCATCAAGCTCGCCGGACGGTTCAAGCGGCACATGGACAAGGTGGAGAAGGCGATGGGCGCGATGCTGGTCGTCACCGGAATCCTGTTCATGACCGGCAGCATGTCGGCCATCTCACAGTGGCTGCTGGAAACGTTTCCCGCGCTTTCGACCATCGGATAGGGTGTTTTGATGATGAGACAAATGATCGCATCACTGTGCGCGCTGCTGTTCATGGCGGTCGCCGTTCCGGCGTCCGAGATCGGCGACGACGGCCTGCACAAGACGGAGTGGTTCACCGTCACGTTCCGCGACATCGCCGAGGACATCGCGGCGGCGAAGGCGGAAGGCAAGCGGCTGGCCATCGTGTTCGAGCAGCGCGGCTGCATCTACTGCGCGCAGATGCACGAGAAGATCCTGTCCGACCCCGAGGTCGCCGACTACATCAAGGCCAACTACAAGGTCGTTCAGTACAACATGTTCGGGGACGAGGAGGTCATCGACCTCGACGGCGAAACGCTGACGGAAAAGACCGCGGCGCGCAAATGGGGCTTCGTGTTCACGCCGACGATCGTGTTCCTGCCGGAGGAGCCGGTGACCGGCCGGCCGGTGCAGGCGGCCGCGGTGCAGATCATGCCCG
The DNA here is from genome assembly GCA_049290135.1 of Rhizobiaceae bacterium. Classification (GTDB taxonomy): domain Bacteria; phylum Pseudomonadota; class Alphaproteobacteria; order Rhizobiales; family Rhizobiaceae; genus JADJTR01. The sequence continues at coordinate 4,983 of JBATNB010000526.1, read as the reverse complement.
GCGCCTTCGGCAAGTGGACCTTTCTCAACATGTTCCGCTGGGTGCGCGAGAAGGGCTACGAAGGCGACGAGCATTTCCAGAAATACCATGCGCGGGTCATCAACGACCTGCGCGCGGCGGGAAGGCTGGACGCGGAATGACCGCGACGGACATGACGTATCTGAATTTTTCTATTGATCAGTCGGGAATCGTTGACTAGCGTTCCCGCCCGTATGGAGGAGAGCCCGCCACATTCGGGTTGTGGCGAGGCATAAATAAGGGAGGGAACCCGATGAACCGGGGAAAGACCGTAACGGGTCTGTCCGCGCTGGCGCTTGTTGTCGCCACCGCGGCTTGGGCGGATATCGCGCCCGCGGATATCAAGTTCAACGATCTCAAGGTTGACGCGGCGCTGACCGACCAACCGGGCGATCCGGAAGCCGGCGCCAAGGCGTTCCGCGACACCAAGGCCGGAAACTGCCTTGCCTGTCATGCCAACAAGGCCATGAACAAGGACCTGTTCCACGGCAATGTCGGGCCGGTGATGGACGGGGTAGCCGGGCGCTACGAGCCCGCGCAGTTGCGCGCCATCCTGATCAATTCCAAGGCCGTGTTCGGCCCGCAGACGGTCATGCCCGGCTTCTACACGCTGGACGTCGGCATCAACGTCCGCGAGGAATCCATCGGCAAGACGGTGCTCAACGCCCAGCAGGTCGAGGATATCGTCGCCTATCTCGGCACACTCAAGGAATAGGACAGGAGCACGCCATGACATTCACGAGACGCCAGGCCCTGGCCTTCTCCGCCGGCGCCGCGGCCTTCGCCCTCACAGGGCTGAGGAGCGGTGCCGCGCGCGCGGAACAGGCCGATGTCGACAAGCGCATCGCCGACTTCACCGGCGGCAAGGCGGCGGAAGCCGGCAAGATCACGCTGACGGCGCCGGAAATCGCCGAGAACGGCAATACGGTTCCCGTCACGGTGAGCGTGGAAAGCGCGATGTCGGGCGACGACGTGGCCGAGTCGATCATGCTGATCGCGGCGGGCAATCCGAACCCTGCGGTCGCCACGTTCCACTTCACCGACATGAGCGGCGAGGCGTTCGCCACGTCGCGCATCCGGCTGGCCAAGACGCAGGACGTCATCGCCATCGCCAAGATGAAGAACGGCTCGTTCTACATGGACAAGAAGCAGGTCAAGGTGACCATCGGCGGCTGCGGCGGCTGAGCGGACACGAAAGGACAGGAAAATGGCAGATTCGAAACCCCGCGTGAAAGTGCCGGAATCGGCCGCGGCCGGCGAGGTCATCGTCATCAAGACGCTGATCAGCCACACGATGGAATCGGGGCAGCGCAAGGACAAGGACGGCAACGTCATCCCGCGCAAGATCATCAACAAGTTCACATGCGAGTTCAACGGCAAGCCGGTGTTCGCCTGCGACATCGATCCGGCGGTCTCGGCCAACCCGTACTTCGAGTTCAAGGCGAAGGTTGCCGAAAGCGGCACGTTCAAGTTCGCCTGGGTGGACGATGACGGGACGGTCTACACCGACGAGAAGCCGATCACGGTGAAATGAAGCCGCGCCGGCGGAGGACCGGCGCGCCAAGGCTTCAGATCAACGGATGAAAGCATACAACCGAGGGAGGAGCCCATGAAGACCGTTCTTCTGGGACTAATGGCAGGGGTCGCTGCGATCACGGCCGCGCACGCGGACCCGATCGACGCCACGTTGAACATCGACGGCACGGACATGATCCTGCGCGCTCCGGCGCCGGAGGGTCACCCGTTCAAGGAGGTGCTTTCGGGCTGGCTGTTCCGCGAATCGGAAACGCGGGCGCTGGAGGCCGATTCGTTCGCCAATCCGGGCATGCTCATGGTGAGCGAAGGCGAGACCTACTGGACGAAGGTGGAAGGCACGGCCGGCAAGTCGTGCGAATCCTGCCACAACAACGCCGCCGAAAGCATGAAGGGCGTCGGCGCGCGGTTCCCGAAATGGGACGAGGCCTCGAAGCGCCCGATCAACATCGAGCTGCAGATCAACAAGTGCCGCACCGAGCAGATGGGCGCGGAGGCCTGGGAGTTCGACAAGGGCGGCCAGGTCGCGCTGACGGCCTACGTCAAGCACCAGTCGCTCGGCATCCCGATGGGGATCGACATCAAGGAAGGCGGCATGCAGACGTGGTGGGAGAAGGGCAAGGAGCTCTACTACACCCGCACCGGCCAGCTGAACCTGTCATGCTCGAACTGTCATGAGGATCTCATGGGCAAGATGATCCGCGCCGATCATCTGAGCCAGGGGCAGACCAACGGCTTCCCGACCTATCGCCTTAAGGACGGCAACAACTCGATCCACAACCGCTTCCGCGGCTGCATCCGCGATACGCGCGCTGTCATCCCGAAGGCGTTCTCGGACGAGCTGATGGCGCTCGAGGTCTATGTCGCCTGGCGCGGCACCGGCCTGTCGGTGGAAACGCCGGCCGTCCGCCAGTAATCGAACGCATTCCGGGCGCGCCAGCGGCGCGCCCGGCCCCGTTTCTTCCCGGCCGGCATCCGCCGGGGCTGGCCGCTTGCGCAAAGGCCAAGGCGATGTTTTCTCGACGCGAGTTCCTGACTGCCACCGTCGCGCTTTCCGCGCTTGCCGGCAGCGGCATGGCCGGGCGCTGGAGCCGGGCGGCGGCGGCGCAGGCGCTGACGGAGGACGATCTCCTTGCCAGCGAGCCGTTCGGCAACGTCACGCTCGTGCATGTGACCGACCTGCACGCGCAAATCATGCCGATCCATTTCCGCGAGCCGTCGGTCAATCTCGGCGTCGGCGAGGCAAGGGGACTGCCGCCGCACGTGACCGGCGCGGATTTCCTCAAGCTCTACAACATCGAGCCGGGCAGCCCGCACGCCTATGCGCTGTCGTCGGAGGATTTCTCCGCGCTTGCCGGCACCTATGGCCGCATGGGCGGCCTCGACCGCGTCGCCACGATCGTGAAGCGCATCCGCGCGGAACGCGGCGACAAGGTGCTGCTGTTCGATGGCGGCGACACCTGGCAGGGGTCCTACACCGCGCACAAGAGCAACGGCGCCGACATGGTCGGGCTGATGAACGCGCTCGGGCCCGACGCGATGGTCTCGCACTGGGAGTTCACGCTCGGCATCGACCGGGTGAAGGAGATCGTCGACGGCCTGCCGTTCGCGTTCCTGGGCGGCAACATCTACGACAATGAATGGAACGAGCCGGCCTTCGAGGCGTGGAAGATGTTCGAGCGCGGCGGCGTCAAGGTCGCCGTCATCGGCCAGGCCTTCCCCTACACGCCGATTGCCAACCCGCGGTGGATGTTCCCGAACCTGTCGTTCGGCATCCGCGAGGAGGATGTGGCGGCGAACGTGCAGGAAGCGCGCGACGCCGGCGCCGAACTGGTGGTGCTGCTGTCGCACAATGGCTTCGACGTCGACCGCAAGCTCGCTTCGCGGGTGAGCGGCATCGACGTGATCCTGACCGGGCACACGCACGACGCGCTGCCGGAGCCGGTGATGGTCGGCAAGACGATGCTGATTGCCTCTGGCTCCAACGGCAAGTTCGTCTCGCGCCTCGACCTCGACGTCGCGGGCGGCGAGGTGAAGGGCTTCCGCTACCGGCTGATCCCGGTGTTTTCCGACGTGATCACGGCGGACGCCGACATGGCGGCGCTGATTGCGAACGTACGCGCGCCGCACGAGGCGGACCTCAGGCGCGAGCTGGGGCGCACGGAATCGCTGCTCTACCGGCGCGGCAATTTCAACGGCACGTTCGACGATCTGATCTGCCAGGCGCTGATCGCGGAGCGCGACGCGCAGATCTCGCTTTCGCCGGGATTCCGCTGGGGCACGTCGCTGATCCCCGGCGCGGCAATCACGGTGGAGGATGTCTTCAACGCCACGGCGATGAGCTATCCGCAGGTCTATCGCAACGAGATGACCGGCCAGACCATCAAGGACATCATCGAGGATGTCGCCGACAATCTGTTCAACCCCGATCCGTACTACCAGCAGGGCGGCGACATGGTGCGCATGGGTGGCATGGGCTACTCGATCGACATCAACCAGCCGATCGGCTCGCGCATCACCAACATGACGCTGCTGGCGACCGGCGAGGCGATCGACTCGGCAAAGTCCTACGTCGTGGCCGGTTGGGCGTCGGTCAACGAGGGCGTCGAGGGACCGGCGGTGTGGGATGTGGTGGAAGGCCATCTGGCCAAGAACCCGGTGGTCAACATCGAGGAAAACCGTTCGGTAGACGTGCGGATCTGACGCCGCGCGCACCGGCCACAAATCGGGGAGGGGAACATGGAAAATCTTGCCGCGTGGCTTGTGGAAGCGGGGCCGTCGGCCATCGCCTGGGGCGGGCTGATCATCGGCGCCGTGTTCGGCTTCACCGTGCAGCGGTCGAATTTCTGCACGATGGGTTCGCTCAACGACATTCATGTGTTCGGCGACACCAAGCGGTTTCGCACCTGGATGCTATCGATCGCCGTGGCGATCGCGGCGACGCTGGTGCTCGGGCGGATGGGCGCGTTCGACATCGGCCGCTCGATGTATCTCACCGCCTCGGTGCCGCTTGGCGGCGCCATCGTCGGCGGGCTGCTGTTCGGCATCGGCATGGTGTTCGGCGGCGGCTGCGCCACGCGAAATCTTGTGCGGGTAGGGGCCGGCGACGTGCGCTCGCTCATGGTGCTCCTGGTCATGGGGCTGTTTGCCTACATGACCATCGGCGGCATTCTGGGGCCGCTGCGCGTGGCGCTGCTCGATCCGCTGACCATCGACCTTTCGGAGCGCGCGGCGACACAGGGCCTCGGCGACCTGTTGGCGGCGGCGACCGGCATGGAGCCCGGCACGGCGCTGACCGTCGCGGCCTCGCTCGTCGTCGTGGCGATCCTTGCCTATTGCTTCGCCGATGCCGGGTTCCGCAAGGCCTGGGGCGCCATCGCCGCCGCGGTCATCTTCGGGCTGTGCGTGGCGGCCGGCTGGGTGCTGACGGGC
>JBATNB010000525.1:0-3735 GCA_049290135.1 Rhizobiaceae bacterium | reverse complement strand
GGGCAATCTTCTGGAATTCGCCATTCGCGCGGCGCGCGCGCGCGCCACCGTCGGCGAAATCTCGATGGCGCTGGAGAAGGCGTTCGGCCGGCATGTCGCCGAGATCCGCACGATCTCCGGCGTCTATCGCAAGGCCGTCGGCGGCATGGCCGAGGTGGAGGAAGTCGAGACCAGGGTCGCCGCCTTCGTCGCCGCGCACGGGCGCAAGCCGCGCCTGCTCGTCGCCAAGGTCGGCCAGGACGGCCACGATCGCGGCCAGAAAGTCATCGCGACCGCGTTCGGCGATCTCGGCTTCGATGTCACCGTCGGCGCCATGTTCCAGACGCCGGAGGAAGTGGCGCGCCTCGCCGTCGAGCGCGATGTCGACATTGTCGGCATCTCGTCGCTCGCCGCCGGTCACCTGACGCTGGTCCCGGAGCTTGCCGCGGCGCTCGACCGGGCGGGAAAGGCCGACATGCTCATCGCGGTGGGCGGAGTCATCCCGCCGCAGGATCATGATGCGGTGTTCGCCGCAGGCGCGGCGGAAATCTTCGGCCCGGGCACGGTGATCCCGCGGGCCGCGCTCCGACTGATGCGGCGGCTCGACGCGCGGCGTTGACGCGGCACGGACTTGGCGGTTTCCTGCCGGTCCAGGGCGCGCGCAGCGCCAGCGGTCGATTCGGGGACGCCGGGCGATGATCACAGTGCACAGCCGCCGCAACGGCGCCGTCGAGACCAGCGTGCTGGCGGTCGGCCAGCCGCTTCCCGACGGGGTTGTGTGGATCGACCTCCAGAACCCGACGCCGGACGAGGACCGGCATGTCGAGGCGCTGCTCGCCATCACCGTCCCCACGGCCGAGGAGATGCGGGCCATCGAGGAATCGAGCCGGTTCTACACCATCGGCAACGCCATCTACCTCACCACGCCGGTCATCCACGGACGCGGCGGTTCGGGAAATTTCCGACTCGATCCGGTCGTCTACATTCTCGTCGACACCATCCTGGTCTCGGTGCGCGAAACCGAGCCGACGCCGTTCCGCCTCGTGACCGCCGCGCTGGCAAGGCCCGGCGGCATCAGTGCGCGCGACAATGGCGTCGATGTGCTGATGCTGCTGGTCGAGGCGATCGTCGACCGCATCGCCGACCATCTGGAAAACGTCGCCATACGGCTCGATGCGGAATCGCGCCGGCTGTTCGGCAACCCGGCCGACAACGCCGCCAAGCCGCCGCCGCCGCTGACCACCGAAGCGTTCAAGAAGGCACTGCGGCTGATCGCCTACGAAGGCGAGTTCCTGTCCAAGGCGCGGGAAAGCCTGGCCGGCGTGTCGCGTTTCACCGTGTTCGCGTTGAACAACGTTCCATCGGCGCGCAGCCGCAAGGCCGTCGTGGCGCAGATCGCGTCGATCGACAAGGATATCCAGTATCTCTCCGGCCACGCGGCCTATCTCGGCGAACGCGTCACCTTCCTCATCGACGCCGTCGTCGGTCTCGTCTCGGTCGAGCAGAATGCCATCATCAAGCTGTTTTCAGTGGCCGCGGTCGCCATGATGCCGCCCACGCTCGTCGCGTCGATCTACGGGATGAACTTCCGGAACATGCCGGAACTTGCCTGGCCGTTCGGCTATCCGCTGGCGATCGCCCTGATGGTCGTCTCGGCCGCGCTGCCGATCGTCTACTTCAAGCGCCGCGGCTGGCTGTGACGGTCACGACGCCTGGCGGTCCACCGCGTCGAGCTTGACGATCTCCCAGGTCTTGGCGTTGACCGTGACCTCGTCGCCGACGCGCTTGCCGAACAGCGCCTTGGCCAGCGCGCCGGCGTGGCTCATCTTGTGGCCGCCGGCCACGGCTTCATCCTCGCCGACGATCTGCCACTCGCGCACTTCGCCATTCTCGCCCTTCAGCGTCACCCACATGCCGAAGCGCACCACCTTCTCGTCCGGATCCGGCTCCGACAGTTCGGCCGTCTCGCGGCGCGCCAGCCAGTAGCGCAGGTCGCGGCTGGCAATGGCGATCTTCTGCTTGTCACCCGGTGCTTCGGCCTTCGCCAGTTCCTCGTGCGCGACGGCGAGTTCGGTCTCGATCATCGTGAGCCCGTGCCGGGTCACGAGATTGCGATGCGGACTGACCGGACGTTCGCCGACATCCGGCATCACGTTTTCGTCGTCCTGCTCGCGCGTGAAAGCACTGCTCATCGGGAAACCTTCCTTTCGGCCGCACCCGTTTCGGAGTGTCCGGCATCGATCATGCATCGTCAACCGCGAAAGATCAGATGCCCTTTGCGGAGTCCGCGAAATGACCTGGATCAAGACGCCTGAACGCATGTTGCGTGCCAAAATGAACCGGCGCGCCCTGGTTTTGTCGGTCCCGGCCGTGCTGGCGGCGTCCGCGACGGCGAAACCGGCTTCGCTGCTGAAGGACGCCAAGCTGCGCGGCGGGGTGGAAAATGCCGCCTCGTCCGGCGGAACCGGCCTCGACAAATCCTCGCGCGCCTTCCAGTCGCTGCTCGACGAGGCGTCCCGCTCCGGCAAGCCGCTCGACCTGCCGGCCTCGACCTTCACCGTGTCCAACATCGTCCTGCCGAAATGGCTGGTCGTGCGCGGCGTGCCCGGCAAGACCCGCATCGTCTATGGCGGCGATGGCACGTTCCTGTCCGCCGATGGCGCCGACGGCCTCGTGCTGGAGGATCTCGTCCTCGACGGCATGAACCGCTGGCTGGACGATGCGACGCCCGGCCTGATCGACTTTCGCGGCTGCGCGAACCTTGCCGTCTCGCGCTGCATCGTCACCGGCTCGGCGCGCAACGGCATCCATCTGGAACGCAGCCATGGACGCATCGCCGACTGCACCATCACCGGCGCCTTCGACGCGGGCGTCTGGTCGGTCGAAGGCCGCGACGTGACGATCGCCGGCAACCGCGTCGCCGACTGCGGCAATGGCGGCATCCTGGTGCACCGCTGGCAGGACCGCGAAGACGGAACCATCGTGTCGGGCAATCGCATCGAGCGCATCCGGGCCGCCAAGGGCGGTACCGGCCAGTACGGCAACGGCATCAACATCTTCCGCGCCGCCGGCGTTTCGGTAACCGGCAACAGCATCGCCGATTGCGCCTTCTCCGCGATCCGCGCCAACTCAGCCTCCGGCATCCGCATCGCCGACAATCGCTGCCTGCGTTCCGGCGAAACGGCGATCTACGCGGAATTCTCGTTCGAAGGCGCCGTCATCGCCTCCAACCTCGTGGATGGCGCGGCGAACGGCATCTCGGCGGTGAACTACGACCAGGGCGGACGGCTGGCGACGATCACCGGCAACATCGTGCGTAACCTGTCGACCGAAGGGCCCTACCCGCCCGACTCGCCGGGCTTCGGTGCCGGCATCACCGCCGAAGCCGACACCGTCATCACCGGAAACATCGTTGAGAACGCGCCGCTCTGGGGCATCGGCATCGGCTGGGGACCTTACCTGCGCGATGTCAGTGCGACCGCCAATGTCCTGCGCGACTGCCGGATCGGAATCGCCGTCAGCGTCGTGGAGGGCGCCGGCTCGGCGCTGGTGTCCGGCAACCTCATTTCCGGCGCCCGCGACGGCGCCATTGTCGGCCATCGCTGGGCCGAGGCGGCGACCGGCGATCTCGCCGTCGGCCGCAACGGGTTCGATCATCTCAGCGTGGAGCGCAACCGCGTCAGTTGAGCGGGAACACCGCGCGCACCTCGCCGACCCGGATCGCCTTCCAGTTGGAAATCCCATGGCGCGCGATGG
>JBATNB010000524.1:0-1577 GCA_049290135.1 Rhizobiaceae bacterium | reverse complement strand
GGACTGCACCACATCCACCTGCGAGTTCCGCGCAGAGAGGAACATGACCGCATCCAGTGATGGTACATCCACACCTTCGCTCAAGCATCGCACATTGGTAAGGATGCGGCATTCGTTCTGCGCTTCGCCTTCGCCCTTCAACCAGGCCATCAGGCCGTCGCGTACCGGCGCGCCCATGGTACCATCGATGTGCTTGGACGATACTGATACCATCTGCTCCCGCTTCTCGGGCGGCAAAGCATCGATGTACACATCGGTCGCCGAGTTGAAGGTGCTCGTGATCTTCTTGGAAACCGCGATCTTTTGGCAAAAGGCCACGGCCCGGCGCATCGGGTCCGGGTCGGTGGCCTTGATCACGCCCTCATCACCAAGCACCTGCTTTGAAAGTGCATTGATGCACCCGATCAGCTTGGAGGCATCATCTGCATTGATCTCACTTTCCTTGTTCGCGATGATTCGTTGCACCGCCGGTGGCACGTCCTGATCACTCAACGTCAGGATCAGCACCTTGTAATCGGTAAGCAATTTCCGTTCAACAGCTTCACCAAAACCGATACGATAGAACTCAGTTCCAAACTTTTCGGGTTGGTCCATACTACAAAGGATAGCCTCCTCCTGCGCGGCAGTGGTCTTTGCGTCCTCGTTGTACAGCCGTGGCGTGGCGGTCATGTACAAGCGCTTCCGGGCCTGTATGAAATCATCGTCATGCACCTTGATGAATGCCGATGAATCTTCTTTGGTCAGCGATACCCCCGTGGTGCGGTGCGCTTCATCGCAGATGATCAGGTCGAAGATGCCTGCCTCCTTCCATTCCTTTTGCTTTCGCAAAGCCTTCTGCGCTTCAGCGATCACATCAATGGATTGGTAGGTGGAGAACACCACCGTCATTCCTTTCTTCTTGTTCAGCCGGGCCGCCTCGAACTGTTTGAGGATGCTCTTGACATTCGTACTGGCTGGCAATGCAAGGTCCACCACACTGGTGGCATCCACATCATCATCTCCGCTTTGCTTCCGTGATACCCGCGGATCGGAACAGATGCAGATAGGATGGATCGGTTCGTTGGCATCCGCGAACCATTCGCGAAGCGTTTGACCCAGTAAGGCAATAGAAGGCACCAGAAAGAGGACGAGTCCTTTTCCCTGCGTCTCGTTCTCAGCAACCTGCAATGCGGTATAGGTCTTTCCCGTACCGCAAGCCATAATCATCTGCCCCCGGTCATGCTCCTTGAAATGAGCATGGGCCAGATCTACCGCTTCTTTCTGGTGTTTGTACGGGCTCTTCTTCGCGGTGCGCGATGCATCACCATCCTGTCCGTCCTCCAGCTTCTTCCAATCGACCGGTGCCGATTGTAGTTCATAAAGACCCAAACGGATCACTTCCGGATCCTGGTTCTTGATCGCTTCGGTGGCACCACCACCCCAATTATTCGTGGTACTGATCCACAGGCGCTGCGAGAACCGCGTGGTCTTCAGGCTCTCATCCTCCTTGAAGGTCCGGCCGGAGGTGGACAGGAAGGTATCGACCGATGGCTTGTCGATCGTCGCATCCTCCGCATAGCACTTGCACTGTATGGCCC
>JBATNB010000523.1:0-1719 GCA_049290135.1 Rhizobiaceae bacterium | reverse complement strand
GGTGACCACCGTGCCGCGGCCGCGCCCGGTGTCGATGGCGACGTTGCCGCCATGCAGCTCGACGAAGGCCTTGACGATCGACAGGCCCAGCCCGGCGCCGCGGCGGCGGGAGCCGGCGGCGTGCCGGCTGAAGCGCTCGAAGACGATGGCCAGAACCTCCTCCGGCATTCCCGGACCGTCATCGGCGACGGTGAACTCGACCCGGTCGCCGGCGGTCCGGCAGGCAATCCGCACGGTCGAACCCGACGGGGCGTAGTTGGCGGCGTTGGCAAGCAGATTGAACAGGATCTGCCGCACGCGCTTGGCATCGGCGCGCAAATGCGGGGGCGCCTGCGACAGGTCGGCCTCGACCGCGATGCCGTGCTCGCGCATGCGTTCGGCGACGAGATCGGTGGCCGAGCGCACGAGGTCCGCCACGACGATGTCGCCGGGCTCGAGTTCCATGACGCCGGCATCGATGGTGGCAAGATCGAGAATGTCGTTGATGATGGTCATCAACTCGCCGGACGACACCTTGATGTGGTCGACATAGTCGCCCTGCCTGGCGGTGAGCGACCCGGTCTCGGCCATGGCGAGCAATTCGGCAAAGCCGATGATGTTGGTCAGCGGCGAGCGCAACTCGTAGGAGACATGCTGGACGAAATCGTTGCGCAGGCGCGCGGCGCGCTCCAGCGCCTCGTTCTTGTCCTGCAGCGCGCGCTCGACATTGACGCTGTCGGTGACGTCCATGAAGGTGATCATCACCTGGCCGTTGGGCAGCGGCACCATCGCCCAGGACAGGATCGCGCCGGCGGCCAGCTCAACCCGGCCATGGCGTTCGCGGCGTTCGTCGTCGAAGCCGGTGACGATGGCGACGAACTCGCCCCAGGGATTTTCCCTGGCCATCGGGGCGCAGGCCTCGCCGACGGCGGTGACATGCAGCGACTTGTTCATGGCACTCGCGTCGAGGCCCCACAGGCGCACGAAGGACGGATTCCACAGCCGCAGTCGGCCGTCGGACCCGAACACCACCACGCCTTCGACGAGATTGTCGATGGTCTCGCCCTGCACCCGGATCGCGGCGTTGTAGCGCGTCTCCAGGTCAAGCCGCTCGGTGACGTTCTCGAAGGCCCAGGTGACGCCGCCCTGCGGCAGCGGATTGGCGATGACGCGGATGGTGCGGCCATCGGGCAGGTACCACCAGTGCTCCTGCGGCTGCAGCGAACGGTAGGCCGACAGCAGATTGTCCTTCCAGCGCCGCCACTCGGGCTGTTCGGGCAACACGCCGCCGGAGCGCAGCCGGTCGAGGAAGACCGTGTTGTCGGGAACGCTTTCGAGAAAGGCGGGCTCCAGCGCCCACAGCTTCTGGAAGGCCTGGTTGTAGAAGCGCAGCTTCTCCTTGGCGTCGAAGATGGCGACGGCGGTGGTCAGCTGGTCGAGCGTCTCGGCATGGTTCTTCTCGATGCGGCGGATTTCCGCCTTCAGCATCTCCGTCTCCGACATGTCGACGGCGATCCCGGCGGTGCCCTCGCGGCCGGCGAACTCGGTCACCGCGAACATGCGCCGGTCGCCGCGCACCACGGTGGACAGGGTGCGGGCAAACACCGGTTCGGCCTGGTGGTGCGTGGCCAGCTGCTCGCGCGCCTGGGTGGACAGGAACTCGCGCGCGCCATCGATGGCGGCGGCCGGATCGGCGCTCTCGACCGCCGTGGCATAGGCCGGATTGACCTCGATGAGGCG
>JBATNB010000522.1:0-10132 GCA_049290135.1 Rhizobiaceae bacterium | reverse complement strand
CCTTCTCCAGCGCGCGCCGCGTCTCGGCATCGAGCCCGGCCGACGCGCGCGCTTCATGCAGCGCCTCGATGCGGGCAAACAGCGCCGGGTCCATGGCGATCATCGCCGAGTGCCTGGCGAGTTTCGGCGCGATGGCGCGCTCGATCTCCTGGATCTTCGGGCTGGTGTCGGCGCCGGCCAGCAGGAAGAACAGCGCCGAAATGCGCGACAATGGCCGCCCCGACAATTCCAGCCGCTTCAGCGTGTTGTCGATGCTCGGCGCGTCCGGGTCGGCCGCGATGGCCGCGATCTCCGCGGCATGGGCTGCGATGGCGGCATCAAAGGCGGCGGGAAAATCCGCCGCGTGCACGGCGACAAAGTCGGGCAGGCCGAGCGGGCCGGTCCAGTGGGCGAGCGCATTGGCGGTAAGGTCGGTCATGGCGGGTCCTGCGTGCATTGCTGCCATGTATGGCGGCGGTGGCGTCGCGGCAACCCTGTTGACGCCCCGGCGCGGCCATGCTCTTGGCCACCCCGACCGGCGAAACCGCGCCGGCATCACCGGGAGACGGGCCTTGGAGCCGCATCACGGGCCCGCCCGCCCGAAAGACCTGCTGTCGGAAAACCGCGCCGGGCTGATCGGTGCTGTCCTGGTCGCCATCGGTCCGGTGTCGATGGCGCTCTACACGCCCGCCATGCCCGCCATCGCGCTGACCTATGGCGTCTCGGCCTCGGCGGTGAAGGCGACGCTCACCGCCTATTTCGGCGGCTTCGCGCTCGCCCAGCTTGTCGCCGGCCCGCTGTCCGATGCGCTCGGCCGCCGCCCGGTGACGCTGGCCTTCCTCGGCATCTACCTGGCTGCCAGCCTCGCCGGCGTCTTCGCCCCGAGCATCGAGGTCCTGCTGGCGGCGCGGCTGTTGCAGGGCATCGGCGCGGCGGTCGGCGTGGTGATTTCGCGCGCCATGGTGCGCGACCTGTTCGACGAGGCGCGCGGCGCCCGCATCATGAACCTGGTCGGCATCATCCTCGCCGTCGCCCCGGCCATGGCGCCGACGCTCGGCGGCATGATGCTGGCCTGGACCTCGTGGCATTCGATCTTCTACCTGATGATCGGCTACGGCGTCATCGTGGTCGTGCTGGTGATGGCGCTGCTGCCGGAAACGGTGGAGCGCGACCTGGCGCGCCTGCGGCCGATGGCCGTCCTGCGATCCTACATGACGCTCCTGGCCTCGCCGGCATTCCTGTTTTCCGCGCTCACCCTGTCCGGGGCAGTCGGGGCGCTTTACGCGCAGGCGACCATCCTGCCCTTCCTGCTCATGCAGCATGTCGGTCTCTCGCCGGCGGGCTTCGGGCTGGCCATGCTGCTGCAGACCGGCAGCTTCTTCATCGGCGCGCTGCTGGCCCGCCGGGCCTTCCGGATCGGGCGCGCCGGGCTGCTGGTGCCCGCCGGTCTCGTCCTCATCGTCGTGGCCAGCCTGGCCATCGTGGCAATCCAGGCGATCTGGCCGCCGACGTTGGCCGGCATCATGGGCCCGGTGGCGCTCTATGCCTGCGGCATTGCCTTCGTCATGCCCGGCATGACGGCCGCGGCCCTGCGACCGTTTCCGCGCATTGCCGGTTCGGCCTCGGCGCTGTCGGGGTTCCTGCAGATGGGGACCGGCTTCCTCGGCGGCACCATCGCGGCCATGATCGGCGATCCGCCACTGGCCATGGCGATCGTCGTCCCCTCGATCGGCATCGCGTCGGCCCTGTCGTGGCTGGCGTGGCGGCGGGTCAGCGGAGCCTGATCTCGGCCTCGCGCTCGCGGATATGGTCGCGCACCGACTGCCACAGCAACGCGAACGACTGGAATCCGTCCTCGGCGATTTCATCGGCATCCAGCGCCTCGACCACGGCATGCAGGATTTCCGAGTGCGCCTTCTTGGTGGCCGCCAATTGTTCGGCATCGGCGATCTCGTCGAGTCCGTCGTCGAGCGCCAGAAGCTGGTGATTGTAGCGGTCGGCCCGGTTCTTCTGGCCGGAGGCGAAGCGCGAATTGAGCGCCGCCAGCGCCGACACCAGCATCGCCGCGACGGTCAGGATCAGGCCGATCGGTTCGGCGTTGGATTCAAGGAAGCTCGGTTTCTCGCGGTCGTAATAATCCGCCGCCCCGTCGTGGAGTGCCACCGCCATGCCGCCGGCAAGGTCCGGGACGGCGATCGAGGCGCCGAGCGGCGCGCGCAGCGCGATGTCGAGCTTGTGCTCGAACAGGATCGCGGTGAACTCGCGCACCGCCTCCGCGTCGACATCCTCGCGCGTCACCAGCAACCGGTCGATGGCCGCGGTCTGCGTGTCGAGCGTCGGCGCGGCCGAGTTGCCGTTGAAGGCGCCTTCCGGGATCAGCGCCGCCTTGATGAACGGGCGCTTGAGCGCCATGGCCTCGGCCTGGCGGACCGGCAGGTAGCGCAGGTCGCGATCCTTGAGCTGCGCATCCTCGAACAGGCGCACCAGCTCCGGATCGCGCAGCGAGCGGACCGTGAACAGCGCATCGTAGCGCCCCGAAAGCAGGCCGCGCCGCGCATCGTCGAAGCTCGTGGCCTTCCAGTGAACCCGGTCGAGCGGCAGATCGTAATGGTCGGCCACGACGAAGAAGGAGCGGATGGCGTCCGTGCCGAAATCCGGCACCGCGACCCGGTGGCCGACGAGATCGTTGACCGAACGCGCCGGCGCGCCGGAGGCGACGATGAACTGGAAATAGTCGGGATAGAGCCGGGCCACGAGCCGCACGTCGGCGACAACCGGCGTATCGGCGCGCACCGCCGCCAGATCGACCTGGCGCTGGTTGATCAGGCTGATGCTTTCCGATGAATCGCGCGTTTCCCTGACCTTCAGCCGCACGCGCGTCGAATGGCGCTCGACCACTTCGGCGATTTCCCGGAGCAGCGCGTGGGCATCGGTGCCCGAGGGCCCGGCGCCGACCACAAGCGTGATCGGCTCGTCGGGCGGCGCGAGCAGGGTTCGCCAGATGAACCAGCCGCCGCCGATGGCCACGGCCGCAAGCACCGCCATCGCCACGAACAGGCTCCGCCTGCGCGTGCGCTGGTTGGCCGGGCTGCCCGTCGGGCGCCGTTTCGCGCGGATCGCTGCCATCCGGTTGGTCCCCCCTTCAGTTCCAACCATAGAGTGAAAACGGCTGCGAAAGAACCGGCGCTGCCAAGGAAGCGCCGATGCCGGCGGAACCCGGCCGGCGCATCAGCCGCGCCGGCGCGCCCCCAGCGTGCGCAACCGGAGCGCATTGAGGCGGATGAACCCCTCGGCGTCCTTCTGGTCATAGGCGCCACGATCATCCTCGAAGGTGACGAGCGCGTCGGAATAGAGCGATTTCGGCGAGCGCCGGCCGGTGACGATGACATTGCCCTTGTAGAGCTTCAGCCGCACCTCGCCCTCGACATCCTCCTGGCTCCGGTCGATCAGCGCCTGCAGCATCTCGCGTTCCGGCGCATACCAGAAGCCGTTGTAGATGAGTTCGGCGTAGCGCGGCATCAACTCGTCCTTGAGATGCGCCGCGCCGCGGTCGAGCGTGATCGATTCGATGGCGCGATGGGCGGCAAGCAGGATCGTGCCGCCCGGCGTCTCGTAGATGCCGCGCGACTTCATGCCGACGAAACGGTTCTCCACCAGATCGATGCGGCCAATGCCATTGTCGCGCCCGAGATCGTTGAGGGCGGCGAGCAGGCTAGCCGGGCTCAGCGCCTTGCCGTCGACCGACACCGCGTCGCCGCGCTTGAAGCCGATGGTGATCTCGGTCGCCCGGTCCGGCGCTTCCTCGGGCGAAACCGTGCGCTGGAACACGTAGGCCGGCGGCTCGTTCCACGGATCCTCCAGCACCTTTCCTTCCGAGGAGGAGTGCAGCAGATTGGCGTCGACCGAGAACGGCGCCTCGCCCTGCTTGTCCTTCGGCACCGGGATCTGGTGCGCCTGGGCGAAGTTGACGAGATCGGTGCGCGACTTGAAGGTCCAGTCGCGCCACGGCGCGATCACCTTGATGTCGGGATTGAGCGCGTAGGCGGTCAGTTCGAAACGGACCTGGTCGTTGCCCTTGCCGGTCGCCCCGTGCGCCACGGCGTCGGCGCCGGTCTCGCGCGCGATCTCCACCAGCCGCTTGGCGATCAGCGGCCGGGCGATCGAGGTGCCGAGCAGGTAGGTGCCCTCGTAGAGCGCATTGGCGCGGAACATCGGGAAGACGAAATCGCGCACGAACTCCTCGCGCAGATCCTCGATGTAGATCTCGCGGATGCCGAGCATCTCGGCCTTCTTGCGCGCCGGCTCAAGCTCGTCGCCCTGCCCGAGGTCGGCGGTGAACGTCACCACCTCGGCATCGAGCTCGGTCTGCAGCCACTTCAGGATGATCGACGTGTCGAGGCCGCCCGAATAGGCGAGCACGACCTTCTTGACTTGTCTGTGCTTGGACATGGGAATTTCCGGCGGTTGGGGGACGGCGTCCCCTGGGGTCGCCGTCCTTTAATGCGCGGCCCGCTGCCCGGCAAGGCCGACCGTTCAGGCAAGCGCCGCGTCGCGGGACTTCTCGAACCGCTTGCGCTCGTGCGGATCGAGGAAGCGCTTGCGCAGCCGGATCGACTTCGGCGTCACCTCGACCAGTTCGTCATCCTGGATCCAGCTGAGCGCGCGCTCCAGCGTCATGCGGATGGGCGGGGTGAGCTTGACGGCCTCGTCCTTGCCGGCGGCGCGCACGTTGGTGAGCTTCTTGCCCTTCAGCACGTTGACCTCGAGATCATTGTCGCGCGTGTGCACGCCGATGATCATGCCCTGGTAGACCTTGACGCCCGGATCGATGACCATCGGCCCGCGATCCTCCAGGTTCCACAGCGCATAGGCCACCGCCTCGCCTGGTTCGTTGGCAATGAGCACGCCGTTGATGCGCCCGGCGATCTCGCCCTTGTGCGGCTCGTAGGCATGGAACAGCCGGTTCATGACCGCCGTGCCGCGCGTGTCGGTCAGCAATTCCGACTGGTAGCCGATGAGGCCGCGGGTCGGGCAGTGGAAGACGAGGCGCTGGCGACCGCCGCCGGAGGGCCGGAGTTCCGTCATTTCGGCCTTCCGCTCGCTCATCTTCTGCACGACGATGCCCGCATGCTCCTCGTCGACGTCGATGACGACCTCCTCGATCGGCTCCAGCGTCTCGCCGGTTTCCTCGTCGCGCCGCAGCACCACGCGCGGTCGCGACACGGCGACCTCGAACCCCTCGCGCCGCATCGTCTCGATCAGCACTGACAATTGCAGTTCGCCGCGTCCCGACACGAAGAAGGAATCCTTCTCCGCCGACTCCTCGATCTTCAGCGCCACATTGCCTTCCGCCTCGCGCAGCAGGCGGTCGCGGATGACACGGCTGGTCACCTTGTCGCCCTCGGTGCCCGCGAGCGGGGAATCGTTGACGATGAAGCTCATGGTCACCGTCGGCGGATCGATCGGCTGCGCCGGCAGCGCCTCCGTGACCTCGGGCGCGCAGAACGTGTCGGCGACCGTGCCTTTCGACAGGCCGGCGATGGCGATGATGTCACCGGCCACCGCCTCGTCGATCGCCTGGCGCTCCAGGCCGCGGAAGGCGAGGATCTTCGACACGCGGCCCTGCTCGATGAGGCTGTTGTCGCGCGCCAGCGCCTTGATGGGCTGGTTCGGCCGGATGGAGCCGGACAGCACCTTGCCGGTGATCAGCCGCCCGAGGAACGGGTTGGCTTCAAGGATCGTGCCGATCATCCGGAACGGTCCGGCCTGCACCGCCGGCGCCGGCACGTGCCGGAGGATGAGATCGAACAGCGGCGCCAGGCCCTGGTCGCGCGGGCCTTCCGGCGATGCCGCCATCCAGCCGTCGCGGCCCGAACCGTAGAGGATCGGAAAGTCGAGCTGTTCGTCGGTGGCATCGAGGTTGGCGAACAGGTCGAACACTTCGTTGATGACTTCCTGGGCGCGCGCGTCCGGACGGTCGACCTTGTTGACCGCGACGATCGGCTTCAGACCGACCTTCAGCGCCTTGCCGACGACGAACTTTGTCTGCGGCATCGGCCCCTCGGCGGCATCGACCAGCAGCACGGCCGAATCGACCATGTTGAGGATGCGCTCCACCTCGCCGCCGAAATCGGCGTGGCCCGGCGTGTCGACGATGTTGATGCGCGTGTCCTTCCACACCACCGAGGTCGCCTTGGCCAGGATGGTGATGCCGCGTTCCTTCTCCAGGTCGCTGGAATCGAGCGCGCGCTCGGCAACGCGCTGGTTGTCGCGCACGGAGCCGGACTGTTTGAGCAGATTGTCGACAAGAGTGGTCTTGCCATGGTCGACATGGGCGATGATCGCCACGTTTCGCAGGTTCATGCTGTCACCGGAACTTGAGGCGCCGACATCGGGCGCGGAAAGGATCGGCGCGCTCATAGCCTGTTTTTTTGAAATCCTCTAGGGTCCGCCTCCGGTTCTTTCGCCAAGCGCTTCGGGGGACGCCCATGCGGGCTGCGGAACAGACGTTGCGACAGCGGCTCGCCATCATCATCGCCGGCGACGATCCGCGCTATGGCAACGCCTTCGACCACGCCATGATCGTCCTCATCCTGGTCTCCCTCGCCGCCCTGGCGGTGGAGACGGTGAGCGGCATTCCCGCCTGGTTGCATGCCCTGTGCCGCTTCGTCGAATTCGCCACGGTCATGCTGTTCACCGCGGAATATTCGCTGCGGCTATGGGTGGCCGCCAGGCCGTGGAAATACGCACTCTCCGGCTGGGGCCTGATCGACCTGCTCGCCGTCGCGCCCTGGTGGCTCACGCTTGGCGGCGGCGGCTTCCAGGCGATCCGGTCACTCCGGCTCCTGCGCATCCTGCGCGCGCTCAAGCTCGTGCGCCATCTGGCTGCCATCGACCGCGTGCGGCGCGCTTTCGTGCTGGTGCGCGAGGAACTGGGCGTGTTCGGGCTGCTCGCCGCCATCCTGCTGTTCATCGCCGGCGTCGGCATCTACGAGTTCGAGCACGAGGCGCAGCCCGACGCCTTCTCCTCCATCCCGCAATCGCTGTGGTTCGTCATCGTCACGCTGACGACCGTCGGCTATGGCGACGTCTATCCCGTCACCGCCGGCGGCAAGCTGTTCACCGTTCTGATCCTGATCACCGGCATCGGCATCGTGGCGCTGCCCACCAGCCTCATCACCACCGGCCTGACGCGGGCGCGCGAGGAGGAGAAGGCGCGCCGCATCCGCGCCGGCGACGACGGACCGCCGGTCTGAGGTTCAGCCGTAGATCTCCACCCCGACGAACTGGTCGTGGGAATAGCGCGCGCCGTGGGCGAAGCCGGGCGGCAGCACCGCCTCGATCGCCGCCAAGTCGGCGGGCGAAAGCCGGATGTCGGCCGCCTTCGCATCCTCCGCGAGATGCGCCGCCGAGCGCGTTCCGGGAATGGGGATGATGTCGTCGCCGCGATGCATCGTCCAGGCGATGGCAAGCGACGAGGCGGTGTGGCCCATGTCGCGCGCCAGCGCGGCAAACCGCTGCGCGAAAGCCAGGTTGGCGGAATGGTTCGGCTCCTGGAAGCGCGGGTTGGCGAGGCGGAAATCGCCCGGCTTGAAGGAAGCGGGATCGGGCAGCGTGTCGGCGAACATGCCGCGTGCCACCGGCGAGAACGCGACGAACGCCGTGCCGAGCTCCCGGCAGGCCTGGATCATGCCGAGGTCGGGCTGGCGCGACCACAGCGAATATTCGCTCTGCACCGCCATCACCGGATGCACCGCGGCGGCGCGACGCAGCGAAGCCGGCGAAATCTCCGAATAGCCGATGCCGCCGATCTTGCCCTCGCGCACGAAGCCGGCGAGCGTGTCCGTCACCGCCTCGATCGGAATCGTCTGGTCGCGCCGGTGCACGTAATAGAGCGGCACGTGCTCGACGCCGAGGCGGCGGAGCGAGCCTTCCAGGCACTCGCGCAGATAGGCCGGCGAATTGTCGATGCCGCGCCGCGGCGCCGTCACGATGCCGCCCTTGGTGGCGATGATGAAACGATGGCCGGGATGGCGCCTGAGCCACGCGCCGATGATCTCTTCCGAGGCGCCGTCGCCATAGATTTTCGCCGTGTCGAGATGGGTGACGCCGAGATCGTGCGCTTTGTCGAGCGTCGCCTCCGCCTCGCCCGGTCCGGCCGCGCCATAGGCGCCGGAGAAACTCATGCAGCCAAGGCCGATCGCGCCGACCGTCGGGCCGCCCTTGCCGAGTTGCCGTTTGTTCACGCGCCCTTCTCCTTCACGTTTTTTGCAGTCCTTGCCGCGATGACCGCCCCGGCGATGCCGCCCACCAGTCCGGCCATCGGCCCGAGGATAAAGATGGCCCCCATCGCCCCGCCGCCGTCGCGGTCGAACAGCCCGCCGAAAGAGGTCATCAGGATGTAGCCGATGACCGGCGTGGCATGCCCGGCGATGTAGCCAAGCACAAAACCGAGGATGATCCGGCCCATGACGCGCGCCTCCCGCCGCCCTTTTCGCCGCTCCGAAGCCGCGCGGCAAGGCGGAAACGAAAACGGCGGGCACCAGGGCCCGCCGTTGCGTGATGGCGCGGTTGAAGGATCACTCGCTCGCGGCGGCCGCGGCGATCTCCTCTTCCTTCTGCTTGGCGAGCGCGGCGCGCTCCTTGGCCTTGGCGCCCGGCTCGGCCTTCTTCGGGTTGGAGCGCGCCGAGCGCTTCATGACGCCGGCGGCATCGAGGAAGCGCAGCACGCGGTCGGTCGGCTGCGCGCCCTTGTCCATCCAGGCCTTGGCCTTGTCGGCATCGAGCGTCACGCGCGCCGCCTCGTCCTTCGACAGCATCGGGTTCCACGAGCCGATCGCCTCGATGAAGCGGCCGTCGCGGGGCGAACGCGCGTCGGCGACGACGATGTGGTAGTAGGGGCGCTTCTTGGAGCCGGCGCGGGCCAGGCGGATCTTCAGGGACATGCGGATTCTCCTTTGGGTCTCTGTGTCGGTTGAATGTCGGGGTCTTCAGCTCCCGGCCTTCGCGCCGGCGGCGATCTGCTCGTGATGGCGGATCACCTCCTTGACGATGAAGGCGAGGAATTTCTCGGCGAAATCGGGATCGAGATGCGCGTCCAGGGCCAGGCGCCTGAGACGGGCGATCTGTTCGGACTCGCGGTTGGGATCGGCCGCCGGCAGTCCGTGCGCGGCCTTGAGCAGGCCCACTTCCTTGGTGCAGCGGAACCGCTCGGCCAGCATGTGGATGAGCGCGGCATCGATATTGTCGATCGAGGCGCGCAGGTGCTTGAGCACTTCGCGGGCGCGCTTGGCGTCGTCGGTCATTTCTTCCTCGGCAGGCCGGGCAGCCCGCCGCCTCCCAATCCCGGCAATCCGCCGCCCGGCAACCCCGGCAGCCCCGGCATTCCGCCGGGCCGCATCATGCCGGCCGCTTCCGCCTGCTTCCGCAGCGCCTCGATCTGCTTCGGATCCATTTTCGACAGGTCCGGCATGCCGCCGCCCGCCATGCCGCCCAGGCCGCCAAGCCCCATCTTCGAGGCGATGCCGCCCATGGCGCGCTGCATCAGCCCGGCGCCTTTGCCCTTGCCGCCCATCGCCTTCATCATGTCGGCCATCTGGCGGTGCATCTTCAGAAGCTTGTTGATCTCCGCCGCGTCGCTGCCGGAGCCCTTGGCGATGCGCTGCTTGCGGCTGTGCTTCAGGATGTCGGGATTGGTGCGCTCGGCCCGCGTCATCGACGAGATGATGGCGATCTGCCGCTTGATCATGCGGTCGTCGAAACCGGCGGCGGCGATCTGGTCCTTCATCTTGCCCATGCCGGGCATCATGCCCATGATGCCGCCCATGCCGCCGAGCTTCTGCATCTGCTGAAGCTGCCCGGCGAGGTCGTCCAGATCGAACTTCCCCTCCTGCATCTTCTTCGCCATCGCCGCGGCCTTTTCCGCGTCGAGGGTCTCGGCCGCCTTCTCAACCAGCGAGACGATGTCGCCCATGCCGAGGATGCGGTCGGCGACGCGCCGGGGATGGAACTCCTCCAGCGCGTCCATCTTCTCGCCGGTGCCGATGAGCTTGACCGGCTTGCCGGTGACGGCGCGCATGGAGAGCGCCGCGCCGCCGCGGCCGTCGCCGTCCATGCGGGTGAGCACGATGCCGGTGACGCCGACGCGCTCGTC
>JBATNB010000521.1:0-5453 GCA_049290135.1 Rhizobiaceae bacterium | reverse complement strand
GCGACCCACTCGCCCGGCATGACGCGCGCCCGGTCGACCAGTGCCCGGAACGACGTCGTCACCCGGCAACCCATGCCGGCGGCCTCGGCGAAACCGAGCGAGTCCGGCAGTCGCACGAGATTGAAATCGGCGTGCGGCACCGCGAGCCGCCCGGCAAACGCCCCCCACCCCGAGAAGCCGACGACATGCTGATGATTGCACACGGTCGGATCGCCGCCGCGGCAATCGTCGCATTCCCCGCACGCCAGGATGAACGGCGCGGTGACGCGGTCGCCCTTTTTCCAGCGCCGGCAGTCCGGCCCGGTCTCCTCCACCACGCCGGCGAACTCGTGGCCGGCCACGTGCGGCGCCTCGACGTCCGGATCGAGCCCGGTCCAGGCATGGTGATCGGAGCGGCAGACGCCGCAGGCCATGACGCGCACCACCGCCCTGTCGCCGGGACAGGCCGGATCGGGCACCTCCTCGACGGTGATCGGTGCGCGAAATGCGGTGAACAGGGCGGCTTTCATGCGGATGTCCGGGCCATTGCGCCGGCAGGATAGCGCCTGCGCGCCACGCCCGTTAGCGCATTTTCGACACGGAAAAACCGCCCGGCCGCAACGTTGCGGCCGGGCGTCAAGGCGCCACAGGAGAAGGATCAGTTCTTCGAAAGGCTTTCGGCGACCCGCACCAGTTGCAGGAACTCGGCGCGATA
Organism: Rhizobiaceae bacterium; assembly: GCA_049290135.1. Lineage (GTDB taxonomy): Bacteria > Pseudomonadota > Alphaproteobacteria > Rhizobiales > Rhizobiaceae > JADJTR01. Next base: position 4,759 of record JBATNB010000521.1, on the reverse strand, counting down.
GCCGAACGGGTCCTCGCCGCGCGCCCGCGCCGCGATCTCGGCGATCTTGTCGTAGCCGTAGTCGGCCAGCGCATCGGTATCGCGCAGCTTCTGGCCGAACGCTGCCACCGCCACGGAGAAGCGCTGGTCCTCGCCGGCGTCCTCGAAACGGGCGACCGAATTGCCTTCGTCCGTCACCGGCGTCTCGATCAGTTGCGAAGTGTCGGAGTCCGGCGCCTTGTAGCGGATCTTGACGAAGGCGAGTTCGGCGTTCGGGCCGGCCTGCGGCTCGCCCTGCTGGTAGCGCAGCGGATCGTTGAGCGTCGCCGGGCTGCCCTTCGGCGTCACCTCGTAGATCGCCGTCACCGAATGGCCCGACCCGATGTCGCCCGCGTCCACGCGGTCATTGTTGAAGTCCTCGCGGTTCAGCGCACGGGTCTCGTAGCCGATGAGCCGGTATTCGGCGATCTTCTCGGGATTGAACTCGACCTGGATCTTCACGTCCTTGGCGATGGTGAAAAGGTTCGCCGCCGACTGCTCCACGAACGCCTTGCGCGCTTCCGACACCGTATCGATGTAGGCGGCGATGCCGTTGCCGTTCTGCGCCAGCACCTGCATGAGCTGGTCATTGTAATTGCCCGCGCCGAAGCCGAACACCGACAGGGAAATGCCGCTCTTGCGCTCCTTCTCGATCAGCTTCTTCAGACTGTCATCGTCCGACGGGCCGATGTTGAAGTCGCCGTCCGTCGCCAGCATCACGCGGTTGACGCCGCCATCGATGAAGTTGGCCCGCGCCAGCCGGTAGGCTTCCTGGATGCCGGACGCGCCGGCCGTCGAGCCTTCGGCGCCGAGCCGCTCCAGCGCGGCGGCGATCTTGGCCTTGTCGCCGGCCCTGGTCGGCTCCAGCGCCACGCCGGACGTGCCGGCATAGGTGACGATCGAAACCGTGTCGTCGGGGGCGAGCTTGTCGAGCATCATCTTGAAGGCGGTGACCAGCAGCGGCAGCTTGTCCGGCTGGTTCATCGACCCCGACGTGTCGATGAGAAAGACGAGGTTCGATTTCGGCCGCGTCGCCGGAACCACGTCATAGCCCTTGATGGCGATGTGCATGAGCCGCGTATGCTCGTTCCAGGGTGTCGGCATCAGCGTGACATTGGACTTGAACGGCGTCGCCGCGCTGTCGGGTCCCGCCCAGGCGTAGGGGAAGTAGTTGACCATCTCCTCCACGCGCACCGTGTCCTGGTCCGGCATCTGGCCGCGATTGAGCTGGCGGCGCACCCACGACCACGATGCCGTGTCGACGTCGATGGCGAAGGTGGACACCGGGTCGCTGAGCGCATCGCGCACCGGATTGGTCTCGTAGCCTTCGATGCGGTCGCGGTTCTCCTCCGGCATCGCCTGGACATCGGGCGCGGCGACGACTCCGGGCATGGCGGGCTGGCGCGCCCGCATCGTGTCGTCGAGCGCCAGCGTGCGGCCCGCCTGCTGCTCCTTCTTCGCCTTGCCCACCGCTTCGTTGGCGACGATGGCGTCGGACAGGTCGCGTTCGGCCTCGACCGGCTGCTGCGGCTTCGGCGTGGCGTCGAAATTCGTCACTTTCGGATCCGGCGCGCCGCGCTCGCCGATGGCGAATGGCGAAACGCCGGTGGCCAGTTGCACCGCGAGATAGCCGGCGACCGGAATGACAAGAAGGCCGGCAAGGGCTGCCGGGGCCGGAAACAGTTTGATGGTCATGATCGTGCTCCAGATTGCGCCCACCCGATCGGTAAGACGCGAGCCGGACCGCGATCCTTGGGATGCCAGCCGGGATTTTTCCTCGTCATAGGCGGCCATGGCGGCCAGCAGCGCACGGTTGCGCGCGTCCTCGCCGGGCTTTGGCGCCGGAGCATTGCGCAGCAGGTCGAATTCGTCCTTGTCGGTCATGGTGCGTCATCCCCGGCCGGGCGCATGAGCGCCTTCAGCCGTTTCTTGGCTTCGTGGATGTGCCAGGAGACGGTCGCCTCCGCGCATCCCATCAGGTCGGCCGCCTCCGAATGGCTCTTCTCCTCGCCATAGACGAGGGTCACCGCCTCGCGTTGCTTGTCCGGCAATCGGCGCACCGCCGCCCACAGCGCCGCGGCCGGATCATCGGCTGGATCCTCCTCGGCTTCGCCGAGGGCCAGCGCGTGCACCGCGTAGGCATCCGCCTTGCGGCTTTCGCTGCGCCGCTTCCGCGTCAGGTCGCGCGCCACATTCAATGTCAGCGCGTAGAGCCAGGTGGTGAAGGCCGAGGCGCCCTCGAAGCGGAAGATCGCCTTCGACAGCCGCACGCAGGCTTCCTGCGCCACGTCCTCGGCCTCGTCCCGCGCCCCCGCCCAACGGTAGGCGACGCGATAGATGTAGTCGTAGTGACGCGCCACGAGCGCGGAGAACGCTGCCCGGTCGCCGGCTTTCGCCCGCGCGACCAGTTCCAGGTCCGGCAGTCCGGAAGGCGTGGCTGTCATCGCCGTCATTTGCCTGTTTGACGCGTGCTCATGCCCGATCCTTGGGGCGTGGCGGAAAAATCGTCAATCGGCAGGGTGCGCCGAAAGAAAGGCCGCCATGTGAAAGGCCTGCTGCGCCGCCGGGGAGCGCATGTCCGCGCCGACCGGGCAGGCATTGCGCGCCAGGCAACCGGCTTCGCGGCATGCGTGCCCGGCAGCCGTCCCGGCATGGCCGGCGCAGCGCGCCACATCGAAGCCCGAAACGGAATAAGCGCCGACAGGACAAGAACTTAGGCAAGGCTGCTCAACGCAGGTGGCGCAGGGATGATTCAATTCCTCAGGTGCTTGAATCGGAATCTCAACATCAAGGAGCAGCGCGGCGCGATAGGCATGCCACAGGCCGAAGCGGGGGTGGATGAGCACGCCGGTCGGCGAGGCCCGCAAGCCTTCCGCCCGCATCGCCCATCGCTGGAACGGTTGCCAGGGTCGCTGCGACGGATAGACCGCCCGCGCGCCGATGCGCGCCGCGACGGCGTCAATGACCTCGGCGCTCCATGTATCCAGCGGATCCGCCATGATGTCCGGCTGGCGGTCGAGCCAGGCGGAGAATTCCCGCCACATCCCCGTACCGGCATTGCCGACGAGCAGCAGCGATCGCGCCGTCCCGCCGCCAGGGCCCGCGGGCGCCTCCTCCCCGGCATCGAAGCGGAAACCGCCGCGCAGCATCAGGCCGCGTTCGGCCAGCATGGCCGGCAACCGGTCCAGATCGGCCAAGCCGGTCATTCCAGCACCCGGAACACACCGCTCCAGATGTCCTTGTGGATCTGCTTGGCCACTTTAGCCCGGCCGGATTCGGGCTCCCTTCACGTGAAGGCGTCGGGCATGCCGCTCTTCTTCTGCGCGACGAAGGCGTCGAGCGCCTCGCGGATGCCCTCGTCGAGCGCCGGCGGCTCGTACATCGCCAGCCAATGCCGCGCGATCTCGTTGGCCCGCTGCTCGGCGCGCTTCTCGCCTTCCACCTGCCACTGCTCGTAGGAATTGTTGTCGGCGATGTTGGAGCGGTAGAACGCGCTCTGGAAGTTCGCCTGGGTGTGGGCGCAGCCGAGATAGTGGCTGCCCGGCCCGACTTCGCGGATCGCGTCCATCGCCTGGCCGTTTTCCGACAGGTCGACGCCGGCGGCCATTTTCTGCGCCATGCCGAGCTGGTCGATGTCCATGATGAACTTGTCGTAGGACGAGGCGAGCCCGCCTTCCAGCCATCCCGCGGCGTGCAGCACGAAGTTCGTGCCCGCCAGCAGCGTCGAGTTGAGCGTGTTGGCGCTCTCATAGGCCGCCTGCGCATCCGGCACCTTCGAGGCGCACAGCGATCCGCCGGTGCGGAACGGCAGGCCGAGGCGGCGCGCCAGTTGCGCCGCGCCATAGGACACCAGCGACGGCTCCGGCGTGCCGAAGGTCGGCGCCCCCGATTGCATCGAGATCGACGAGGCGAACGTGCCGAACACCACCGGCGCGCCCGGCCGGCACAATTGCGTGAACGCCGCGCCGGCGAGCACTTCGGCCAGCACCTGCGTCAGCGTGCCGGCGACCGTCACAGGGCTCATGGCGCCCGACAGGATGAAGGGCGTGACGATGGTGGCCTGGTTCGCCCGCGCATAGACCTTCGCCGCGCCGAGCATGGTTTCGTCGAACACCATCGGCGAATTGGCGTTGATCAGGTTGATCACCACGGTGTTTTCATCGACGAACCGCTCGCCGAACAGGATGCGGCACATCGCGACCGTGTCCTCGGCCCGCTCCGGCGCCGTCACCGAGCCCATGAACGGCTTGTCCGACAGCGTCATGTGCGCATGCACCATGTCGAGATGGCGCTTGTTGACCGGCACGTCCACCGGCTCGCACAGCGTACCGCCATTGTGGTGGATGGCCGGCGCCATGTAGGCGAGCTTGGCGAAGTTGCGGAAATCCTCGATCGTGGCGTAGCGGCGCTGGCCGTCGAGATCGAGCACGAAGGGCGGCCCGTACACCGGCGCGAACACCGTGGCGTTGCCACCGATCTGCACCGAGCGTTCCGGATTGCGCGCATGCTGGGTGAACACCGGTGGCGCCGTCCTCAGCAGCGAGCGGCACAGGCCCTTCGGGAAGTGCACCCGGCTGTCCCTGACATCCGCGCCCGCCGCCTTCCACATGGCGAGCGCCTCGGCATCGTCGCGGAACTCGATGCCGATCTCCTCCAGCACCGTGTCGGCGTTGCGCTCGATCAGCGCGATGCCCTCCTCGTCCAGGACCTCGTAAACGCGGATGGCGCGCTGGATGTAGGG
>JBATNB010000520.1:0-2218 GCA_049290135.1 Rhizobiaceae bacterium | reverse complement strand
CGACTGGACACGCCGGGAACTGACCCGCCTGGTGGCGGAGGCCGAACGCCTGCTGGCGCCGTTCGGTGGCCGCGGCGAACTGCTCGCGGCGGCGGCCCGGTTCATCGCCATGCGCGATCGTTGAACGCCGGATCTTCCGTTCACGGGCAATTGATCAAGGCTTTGCGAAAGAATTAAGGAAAATTTGAACAGTTTGTCTGCTTCTCAAGCAAGGGATTTGTTTGGGGGCGGACGATGGCGGGCGTCTTGAAGAAACTCGGCTTCAGCCAGGCGTTGCTGGGCATTGTCGGGTCTGTGCTTGCCCTGACCCTGGTCACGCTGGCCGCCTGGACGATGTGGGCGGAGCGCCGGGAGATCGGCGAACTGGCGATGAACCGCGCCGTCACCGCGCTCGACATGCTGGAATCGGTGCATGTCAACGCGATGCTGAACCGCCTGATGGTCGAGGATGGCGACGCCGCGGTCGAGACCCTCAACGGAACCATGGCGCAGTTCTCGCGGCAGAGCCAGGGTGTCCGGCTGTGGTTGGTCATGGGCGACAAGATCATGGCCTACCAGCAGGCGCAGGGCCACCAGGAGCTTGAGGGGCCGCGGGATGCCATCGACGAGGATGCGATCCGCTCCGGCGTGCTGACGAGCCGCATGGTCGACGGCGGCACGCTGCGCGTCACCCGCCCGGTCCGCCTGGGCGAAGGCTCGGCCGCGCACGAGAAGTGCGTATCGTGCCACTCCGCCTACATGGGCGTCGCCGAGGGCGAGACGTTCGGTGCCTACGCCGCCGCCATCGACCTGTCCGGGCCGCTGGCGGCATGGAACAAGCGCGTGATCGTCCAGGGCCTCGGCGTCCTGTTCATCATCGCCGCGGTTCTCGGCCTGATCTGGTCGCTGCTGTGGTCGACCGCGGTGCGCCCGCTCTACCGGCTCGCCCACGCCACCGAGCGCCTGGCCGCCGGCGAGACCGAGGTCGACGTGCCGGAGCTGGAGCGCGCCGACGCGCTCGGCGCCATGGCGCGTTCGTTGAAGGTATTCCGGCGCAATCTGAAGGACAAGATCGACCTCGAGGTGCAGGCCGTCCGCGAGCGCGAGGTCGCCGCCGCGGCCACCGCCGCCGATCGCGCCAAGTCGGAATTCCTGGCCAACATGAGCCACGAGATCCGCACGCCGATGAACGGTGTGCTCGGCATGGCCGAGCTCCTGGCCCGCACCGACCTCGATCCGCGCCAGAAGACCTTCACCGACGTCATCGTCAAGTCCGGCAATGCGCTGCTCACCATCATCAACGACATCCTCGACTTCTCCAAGATCGACTCCGGCAGGCTCAGCCTCGACCCGGCGCCCTTCGACATTCGCGAGGCGATCGAGGATGTCGCCACGTTGATGTCGCAGCGGGCCAACGAGAAGGATCTGGAACTGATCGTGCGGGTCGACCCGGCGCTGCCACGCCATTTCGTCGGCGATGTCGGGCGCTTCCGCCAGATCCTCACCAACCTCGTCGGCAATGCCGTCAAATTCACCGATTCCGGCCATGTCTACATCGATCTCAACGGGCGCATCGACGGCGACGCCCATGTCCTGACGCTCGCCGTGGAAGACACCGGCATCGGCATTCCCGAAGACAAGCTCGCCAAGGTGTTCGAGAAGTTCAGCCAGGTCGACGCCTCCTCCACCCGGCGCCACGAGGGCACCGGCCTCGGCCTGGCCATCTCCTCGCGCCTGTGCGCGCTCATGGGCGGCGATCTCGTGGTGACGAGCACCATCGGCACGGGCTCGACCTTCACCGCCAGCTTCAAGTTCCACGTCCATCAGGGCGCGGCGCGGGAGCGGGTGGCGCCGGCCGATCTTGGCGGCGCCCGCGTCCTGGTGATCGACGACAACGCGGTCAACCGGGCGATCCTGACCGAGCAGCTGAATTCCTGGAACTTCGAATGCGTCGCGGCGGAATCGGGCGCGCTGGGCCTCGGCTTCCTGCAGCGTTCCGTCGAACTCGGCGCCCGGGTGGACCTTGTCATCCTCGACTACAACATGCCCGGCATGAACGGCGAGACCGTCGCGCGGCGCATCGCCGCCGATGGCCGGCTTGCCGACATTCCGGTGCTGCTGCTCACCTCCGTCGACCAGCATGATTTCGGCAAGATGATCGCCACCGGCATCATCGATGCGTGCCTGACCAAGCCGGCCCGTTCGTCGCTGCTCCTGGAGACGCTGACGGACACAATCC
>JBATNB010000519.1:0-4684 GCA_049290135.1 Rhizobiaceae bacterium | reverse complement strand
GTATGTGTAGAATCGGCTAAGCGCCCAGTGAAGTTCGACGATCACGGTCAGCCCGACAAAAAACACATCTTCCGGCTTGCGGCTGGTGATGAGCGTCCGCACGCTTTCGGTTTGCGCAGCGTCGTCGCTGACGAAGGTGCGAAGCAGGATGTTGGTGTCAAGCCCGATCAAAGCCATGACGCCTAATCTGCCCCGGCAACAGCTTGCACGCCTGCTGCCGACTTCAGTGCCTCGTCGATCTCCTCCAGCGATGCCCCTCTGCCGGCCGGCGGCTCTCCAAGGGATCCGATCAGGTCAACAAGGTGCTTGTTCTTCGGGATCACCACCATTTCGCTGCCGCGCACCCATGCATAGCACTGGTCGCCCGGAAGGATGTTCAGCTCCTCGCGGATGTCCTTGGGCACCGTCATCTGGCCCTTGGACGTGATCGTCAGAAAGGATCCCATCTCGAAAATCTCCTTACTTTTTAAAAATAGTAAGGAATGATGCAAGAAGCAAGGAAATCACCGCGCCAGTTCCTTCAGTCCCAGCCGGATCAGCGTGGCCGAATTGGCCTCCGCCCCGCCCGCCTTCAGCGCTGCGGCGATGGCATTGGCGGCCACATCACGCGAATAGCCGAGATTGACGAGCGCCGAGACGGCATCCGCCACCGGCGCAGGCGCAACGCCTTCGCCCAGTTCCTGCTTCAGCCCGATGGTGGCGGCAGCCGCACCGGCAAAGGCGGGCGCCTTGGCCTTCAATTCGATGACGATGCGCTCGGCCACCTTCTTGCCGACGCCGGGCGCGCGGCTGACCGTGGCGATGTCGCGCAGCGCGATCGCGCCGGCAAGTTCGGCCGGCGACAGCGTCGACAGGATCGCCAGCGCCACCTTGGCGCCGACACCGGGCACGTTTTCGCTGAGCAGGCGGAACCACTCGCGCTCCAGCGCGGTGGAAAAGCCGTAGAGGCGGATGGAATCCTCCCGCACCACGGTCTCGACGAACAGGATGGCCGCCTCGCCGGCTCCGAGCTTCGAAAGCGTGCGCACCGGGCAGAACGCCACATAGCCGACGCCGTGCACATCGATGACGACGTGATCGTCGCCGACCTCGTCAACCGTTCCCTTGAGCTTGCCGATCATCCGCGTCCCCTGCGTCCTGCCTAAGGGCGGGACCGGAACAAGTCAAGAACATTCATCGGGCGAGCGCGGCCAGCCGCGACACGCCGGAAGTGCGGTGATGGGCATGGCAGATGGCGATGGCGAGCGCATCGGCGGCATCGTGGCTGTCGGTCTCGGCCTTGGGCAGCAGCACCTTCACCATCATGTGGATCTGCGCCTTGTCGCCATGGCCGACGCCGATGACGCTCTTCTTGACCTGGTTCGGCGCATATTCGGCCACCGGAATGCCGGCGAGCGCCGGCGTCAGCATGGCCACGCCGCGCGCCTGCCCGAGCTTCAGCGTGGCGCCGGCATCCTTGTTGACGAAGGTCGCCTCCACGGCCGCCTCGTCGGGAGCCCACGCGGCGACGACGGTCTTCAGCCCCGCATGAATCTGCACCAGCCGCGTCGCAAGATCGGCCTTGTCGTCCGAAGTCACCGACCCGGCGGCGATGAAGACGAGCGCATTGCCGCGCGCTTCCACGACGCCCCAGCCGGTGCGGCGAAGGCCGGGATCGATGCCGAGGATGCGAATCGCCGGGTTCATGGTGCCAAACTAGAGCGGTTTTCGACCGGATTGAATCGTCTTTCCGGCTCAGGCCGCGCGCTTGACGCAAGCGGCCGGCGGGTGTGCGGGAAAATCAGCGCGATGCGAAGGCGGTCTTGAGCAGGCGGATCTGGTCGTTGACCGGATCGGCCTTCGCCGGCTCGGCGACATTGCCATAGACCTCGTCGTCCATGCGCCGCACCAGCGCCTGCAGGCGCAGCGAACGGGCCACCAGCCCGCGGAAATCGGCCGGAAGCTCCGACCAGCCGGGAGAGGCGTCGTTGGCCGCGGCGGTGTCGAGCCGCACCTTCGATTTCTCGGCCGAAACCTGGTCGCGCGTCATCTCGCCGGAATTGGCCGCCCGCTGCAGCAGGAGCCAGGACGCCACCTGCATGAGCCGCGTGGTCAGGCGCATCGATTCGGCCGCGTAAAGCGTGGCGGCGACGCGCGACAGGCCCTTGGCCGCGGCGCGCCCGTCTCCGTCCAGATACTCCGCCGCTTCCTCCACCAGCCGCATGCCATCGGCATAAAGCGTCTTGAACGACGGCGAAAACATCCGCCATTCCGTCAGGCGGATGGTGTCCGCGCCCCTGGATTCGCTGGTCGACATGAAAGCCTGCTTCGGTTCTGCCAGTCCGCCCCGGCACGATCCGCCCAGACGGTTGATAACACTCTCGCCGGCGACAGTGCGCGCGGCGCGGCTGAAACGCAAGGGCATGCTTAATGAAGGGTTAATGCGTCGCGGCGGCGAAAAAAAGAGCCGCGGAATGCGCGGCTCTCGAAGTTGAACAGGGAGGCTCAGACAGGCACCTGAGGAGGACAGCCCGTCCGAATCCGGTAAAAACCGGACGATGTTCTTAATAGGGTGGAAACCTTAACATCGCGTTAGCGCGCGCCGGTGCCGCTCACAGCCCCTTCGCCATTTCGCGCAGCCTGAACTTCTGGATCTTGCCGGTCGAGGTCTTCGGAATTTCGGCGAACAGCACCGTGCGCGGGCACTTGAAGCGGGCCAGCAGCGCGCGGCAATGCGCGATGAGTTCTTCCTCCGTGGCGCTCGCGCCCGGCCTCAGCTCGACGACGGCGAGCGGCGTCTCGCCCCATCTGTCGTCCGGGCGGGCCACCACGGCGCAGGCCGCAACGGAAGGATGCTTGTAGAGCGCATCCTCCACCTCGATGGAGGAGATGTTCTCGCCGCCGGAGATGATGATGTCCTTGGAGCGGTCCTTCAGCTGGATGTAGCCGTCGGCATGCATGACGCCGAGATCGCCGGAATGGAACCAGCCGCCGGAAAACGCCTCGTCGGTCGCCTTGCGGTTCTTCAGGTACCCCTTCATGACGATGTTGCCGCGGAACATCACCTCGCCGATCGTCTCGCCATCGGCGGGCGTCGGCCGCATCGTCTCCGGGTCGAGCACGGCGAGGCCTTCCAGCGCCGCGTAGCGCACGCCCTGGCGCGCCTTCTTCGCCGTGCGCCCGGCCTTGTCGAGGTGATCCCAGTCGGCGTGCCACTCGTTGACGACCGCCGGCCCGTAAGTCTCCGTCAGCCCGTAGAGGTGCACGACCTGGAAGCCGGCGTCCGCCATGCCCGACAGCACCGCCTCCGGCGGCGGCGCGGCGGCGGTGTTGAAGGTCACCGTCTGCGAGAATTCCGTCTTCTCGTCGTCCCGGACATTGAGGAGCGTCGACATGACGATCGGCGCCCCGCACAGATGCGTCACGCCGTGGTCGGCGATGAGGCGGTACATGGCCCCGGCCCGCACCCAGCGCAGGCACACATGCGTGGAGGCGGTGACGGCCAGCGTCCAGGGGAAGCACCAGCCATTGCAGTGGAACATCGGCAGCGTCCACAGATAGGCCGAGTGCTGTCGCAGCCCGGAATGGATGGTGTTGCCATAGGCCATCAGCGCGGCGCCGCGATGATGATAGACCACGCCCTTCGGATTGCCGGTGGTTCCCGACGTGTAGTTGAGCGAGATCGCATCCCACTCGTCCCCGGGCATCGACCAGACGAAATCGGCCGAACCGGCGGAAAGGAACGCCTCGTAGTCGAGCGCGCCGATGCGCGGGCCCTTCGGATAGGGCGCGTCATCGCCATAGTCGGGATCGTCATAGTCGATGACCAGCGGCTTGACCTTCGCCAGCGCCAGCGCCTGCGCCATCACGCCGGAGAATTCGCGGTCGACGATGACGATCTTCGATTCGGCATGGTCGAGCTGGAAGGCGATGATCGCCGCGTCGAGGCGGGTGTTGAGGCAGTGCAGCACGCCCCTGGTCATCGGCACGCCGAAATGCGCCTCCAGCATCGGCGGCGTGTTGGACAGCATCACCGTGACCGTGTCGCCGCGGCCGATGCCGCGGGAAGCGAGCGCCGAGGCCAGTTTCAGCGAGCGCGCCCAGAACGCGCCATAGCTGACCCGCGCCGTCCCGTGGACGATGGCGACATGGTCGGGATAGGCCCGGGCGGCGCGCTCCAGGAACACGATCGGCGTCAGCGGCTGGTGGTTGGCCGGAGTCCTGTCGAGATCGACGTCATACGGATTGGTCATGTCCATCCTCCGGTAATCCTCGCGGGACCGCCGCGTCCCCGCGTGATACCAGCAGAGGATTCCCCGGCGCAATCGGGCGAAAGGGGAAGCCGCGCGCGGCCATCCGGGCGGCGCCGGCCTCACAGGAGATCGGCGATGCCGTCCCACAGCAGTTTCAGCGCGATCAGCGCCACCGTGGCGTAGGTGAAGGGATAGAAGATTTCCGGGCGCATGCGCCGCACCAGCCAGGCGCCGGCGAGCGTGGCCACGGGCGCGAGCGGCATCAGCGCCGCGGAGGCCGCCAGGTTGGCGGTGTCGAATTGGCCGAGCGCGAAATAGGGCACCAGCTTGACCGCGTTGGTCACGGCGAAGAACACCACGCTCGTCCCGGTGTAGAGGCGCGGATCGAGCCCGAGCGGCAGCGCGTAGATCTGGAACGGCGGGCCGCCGACATGGGCGACGAACGAGGTGAA
>JBATNB010000518.1:0-3635 GCA_049290135.1 Rhizobiaceae bacterium | reverse complement strand
TCGCCACCCTGAGCAGCGCCTCGATCACCACCGCCAGCACCGCCGCCTTCAGCCCGAACAGCGCGCCGGCGACCAGCGGAACCTCGCCGAAGGCGAGATAGAGCGCCGACAGCGCCACCATGACCGCGGCGCCGGGGAGCACGAACAAGAGGCCCGCGATCAGCCCGCCCCGCCAGCCCTTCTGCGTCCAGCCGGCATAGGTGGCAAGCTGCATCGCCTCCGGCCCGGGCAGCAGCATGCAGAAGGACAGCGCGTGCAGGAAGCGCGCCTCGTCGAGCCAGCGCCTTTCGTCCACCAGCACCTTGTGCATCAGCGCGATCTGGCCGGCCGGCCCGCCGAACGACAAGAGGCCGATGCGGCCGAAGGTGCGGAAAAGGTCGGCGTAGGTTCGTGTCATCGCCGGGGCGTCGCGCATTTCGGTGACAGCAGGGTGAAGCCGGTTCGGCAAACGGCGCGGTGCGGCGAATTCATGGTTCGCGCCGCCGCCGGCGGCCGCGCTTGCCTCGCCTGCCCCTTTCCTGTAAGGGACCGCGTCCGCGCAGACACCCTTGGAGGCAGCGCGGGTGAAGCGGCCTCAGCGCCGCTTTTCGTTTTCCGCCCGAAGGCCGGAGGACACGCCCAAAACATGCGAAAGGAACTGCCATGAGCCACGCTACCTACGAGCTCAAGGCCGTCAAGCGCGACCGGGTCGGCAAGGGGGCCGCCCGTGAACTGCGCCGCAACGGCCAGGTGCCCGCCGTCATCTATGGTGACAAGCAGGCCCCGCTCGCCATCGCCCTGGACTACAAGACCCTCTACTACAAGATCCATGGCGGCGGCTTCCTCACCACGGTTGCCACCATCGACGTCGACGGCGAGAAGCACAACGTGCTGCCGAAGGACTATGACCTCGATCCGGTCCGCGACTTCCCCATCCATGTCGATTTCATCCGCGTCGGCAAGGATTCCACCGTCACCGTCTATGTGCCGGTCCACGCCATCAACCAGGAAAAGTCCCCCGGCATCAAGCGCGGCGGCGTGCTCAACCTGGTACGCCACGAGGTGGAGTTCGTCTGCCCGGCCAATGCGATCCCCGATTTCATCGAGATCGACCTTGCCGGCCTCGACATCGGCGATTCCATCCACATCAGCGCCGTCAAGCTGCCGGCCAACGTCAAGCCGGTCATCGCCGACCGCGATTTCACCATCGCCACGGTCGCCGGCTCCGGTGCGCTGAAGCCGGAAGCGTCCACGCCCGAGACCGTCGCCATCCATGGCGGCGAAAAGGACGTCGCGGCCGCCCCGGCCAAGGACAAGAAGTAAGGCTTCCCGCCGGGAGGCAGGCCCATGCTCGTCATCGCGGGTCTTGGCAATCCCGGCGCGGAATACCGCCATCACCGGCACAATGTCGGCTACATGGCGGCGGACGCGATCGCCCGCCGCCATTCCTTCGGCCCGTGGACGAAGAAGTTCCAGGCGCATGTCTGCGAAGGCCGCCTCGGCGCCGACAAGGTGCTCCTGCTCAAGCCGCAGACCTTCATGAACGTGTCCGGCCAGGCGGTCGGCGAAGCGCTGCGCTTCTACAAGCTCGCCCCGGCCAGCCTCGTCGTGCTCTATGACGAGCTCGACCTCGCGCCGGGCAAGGTCCGGGTGAAGACCGGCGGCGGCGCCGGCGGCCACAATGGCATCCGCTCCATCGATTCGCACCTCGGGCCGGACTATCGCCGCGTGCGCATCGGCATCGGCCACCCTGGCGACAAGGCGCGCGTGACCGGCCATGTGCTGGGCGATTTCGCCAGGGCGGATGCCGCGTGGCTCGATCCGCTGCTCGACGCCATCGCCGACAACGCGCCGCTGCTGTCGGCCGGCGACGATGCCGGCTTCATGAACAGGGTCGCGCTCGCCACCCAGCCGGAAAAACCGCAAAAGCCGGCGAAATCGCTGAAGGGCGAGAGCCACGTCCGCCAGGCCCGCCCGAAGGACGCGCCGAAGCTGCCCGAGACCGGCCCGATGGCTGCGATGCTGAGGAAGCTGTTCGGCGACGACGGTTCATCCTGATCCGGACGCCGGCCCGCCTTGACCTTTGGCCCGCCCTCCCGCAAAAGCCGCGCCTGACACCTTTTACCGGAAAGCGGCCATGGGCTTCAAATGCGGCATCGTGGGTCTGCCGAACGTCGGCAAATCCACTCTCTTCAACGCGCTCACCAGGACGGCGGCGGCGCAGGCGGCCAATTATCCGTTCTGCACCATCGAGCCCAATACCGGCGAGGTCGCCGTGCCGGACCCGCGCCTCAATGTCATTGCGCGCATCGGCAAGAGCGCCAACATCGTGCCGACGCGCATCGCCTTCGTCGACATTGCCGGCCTGGTGCGCGGCGCCTCCAAGGGCGAGGGCCTCGGCAACCAGTTCCTCGCCAACATCCGCGAGGTCGACGCCATCGTGCATGTGCTGCGCTGCTTCGAGGATGCCGACATCACCCATGTCGAGGGCCGCATCGATCCCGTCGCCGACGCCGAGACCGTCGAGACCGAACTGATGCTGGCCGACCTCGACAGCCTCGAGCGCCGCATCGTCAATGTGCGCAAGCGCGCCCAGGGCAAGGACAAGGAGTCGATGGACGTCCTGCCGGTCATGGAGAAGGCGCTGGCGCTGCTGCGGGAGGGCAAGCCGGCCCGCCTGTTGCGCAGGGACGCCGACCCGGCGGACCTGCGTATGCTGGAGGGGCTGAACCTGCTCACCTCGCATCCGGTGCTCTATGTCTGCAACGTCAAGGAGGCGGAGGCCGCTACCGGCAACGCGCATGTGCGCGCCGTGGAAGCCATGGCCGCCGCGCAGGGCGCCGGCTGCGTCACCATTTCCGCCGCCATCGAGGCCGAACTCGCGCAATTGCCCGACGAGGATGCCAAGGCGTTTCTCGCCGATCTCGGCCTGGAGGAGCCCGGCCTCGACAAGCTCATCCACGAGGGCTACCGCCTGCTCGGCCTCATCACCTATTTCACCGTCGGGCCGAAGGAGGCACGCGCCTGGACCGTGCACAGGGGCGCCCGGGCGCCGCAGGCCGCCGGCGTCATCCACACCGATTTCGAGCGCGGCTTCATCCGCGCCCAGACCATCGCCTATGACGATTTCGTCGCGCTCGGCGGCGAAACCGCGGCCAAGGAAGCCGGCAAGGCGCGCGACGAAGGCAAGGACTATGTCGTCCAGGACGGCGACGTCATGCTGTTCAGGTTCAACACCTGAGTCGCATTGTCGCAAGCATGCCGCTGGCGCCGGTTCCGGGCCGGAATGGCGCCCGCACGCATGCGTCGGGTTGTTGCATTGCAGCATGAGCACGGGTTAGGCGGGTACGTTCAACCCGGGGACCCGCACCATGCCCGCACGCAAGACCACCGCCTCGCCCGCGATCGAGCGGATTCGCGCCATCGCCCATCAGATCTGGATCGACGCCGGCATGCCGGACGGCGATGCCGACCTGCACTGGGCGCTGGCCGAGGCCATCGCCACCAGGAAGGACGCCGAGGCGAAGCCGGCCAAGGCGCCGGCGCGCCGGAAGGCCGCCTGAATACGGCCAAAGGCAAGGGCGCGGCCCGTCGCCGGACCGCGCCCCTTTTGTTACCGCCGATCGCCCGCCGGGCGGGCGATCGAGGCTCAGGCC
>JBATNB010000517.1:0-3454 GCA_049290135.1 Rhizobiaceae bacterium | reverse complement strand
CAGGAGCACCCCGGCGCCCAGGGCGTCAAGCGCGCCGATGTCCGCGGGAAGGCCCAGGGAAGCTCCGATGCGGGGATAAAGGAGCAACAGCGCGACCACGCCATAGGCGACCCAGACCAGGGCGCTCGCCGCGGCCCTGCCCGGCGCGCCGCTGACTTTCAGCCATTCATGCAACGCCACGCCGGCGGCCGCGACCCACAGCAGGCGGAAGGCCGCGCCCCCGAACCAGGTCGCAGCCAGCACCACGACCGCCATGATGACGCCGGAAATGACCCTGAGCTGGAGATTGCTCAAGATGCCGCGCCCTTGAGATCGACGCCGCCGAAGCGACGGTCGCGCATCTCGTAGATGGCGACCGCTTGCGCCAGGTGCTCGCCGGAAAACTCCGGCCAGTAGCAGTCGAGAAAGACGAATTCGGCATAGGCGGCCTGCCACAAGAGGAAGTTCGACAGCCGCATCTCGCCCGACGTGCGGATGATGAGATCGGGATCGGGGATGCCGGCGGTATCGAGGCGCGCGCTGATGGTTTCGCCGCCGATGTCCTGCGGGCGGAGGTTCCCGGCCACCGCCTCGGCGGCGAGGTGCCGCGCCACCCGCACGATCTCGTCGCGCGCGCCGTAATTGAAGGCGATCACGAGGTTCAGCCGCGTATTGGCACGCGTCAGCGCTTCGGCTTCCTCCAGCAGCGCCTTGATGTCCTTCTTCAGGTTGGCGCGGTCGCCGATGATGCGGACGCGCACACCCGAATTGTGCAGTTCGGCGAGATCGCGCCGGATGAACAGCTTGAGCAGGCCCATCAGGTCGCTCACCTCGTCGGCCGGGCGGGTCCAGTTCTCCGAGGAAAAGGCAAACAGCGTCAGCCAGTCGATTCCCTGGTCGGCGGCCGCCCGCACGGTGCGCCGCACCGCTTCCACGCCTTGGCGATGGCCGGCGGCGCGCGGAAGTCCCCGCGCTTTCGCCCAGCGGCCGTTGCCGTCCATGATGATGGCAATATGGGCGGGCTTCATGGTCCCGTTCCTGTCCGCGACCCGCCTTCGGCCGCCCGAATCACACCTGCATGATCTCGGCTTCCTTGGCGACGAGCAAGGAATCGATCTGTTCGATGGTTTCGTCGGTGAGCTTCTGCACCAGATCGGAACGCTGGCGATGCTCGTCCTGCGAGATGTCGCCGTCCTTTTCGGCCTTCTTCAGCCCTTCCATGCCGTCGCGGCGCACGTGGCGGGCGGCGATGCGGGCGTTCTCGGCATACTGGTGGGCGATCTTGGCCAGTTCCTTGCGCCGCTGCTCGGTCAGTTCCGGCAGCGGGATGCGCAGCGTCGTGCCGTCCATGATCGGGTTGAAGCCGAGATTAGCCTCGCGAATGGCGCGATCGACCGCGCCGACGGTGGTCTTGTCCCACACCGACACCGAGATCATGCGCGGCTCGGGCACCGAAATGGTCGCCAACTGCGTAATCGGCATGCGCCCGCCATAGGCGTCCGCCTCCACCGCATCAAGCAGGTTGGACGAGGCGCGCCCGGTGCGCAGCGACGCCAGATCGTGCTTGTAGGCGTTGATCGCGCCATCCATGCGACGCTGGAGTTCCTTCTGGTCGGCGGTGATGGACATGCACTTACCTCTGTCGTCGTGTTCTTGGCCTCAGGCGTCCGTCACGATGGTCGAACGCCCGCCGCCGGTCAGGATTTTGGCGAAACCACCCCGTTCGTGGATCGAGAAGACGATTATCGGGATGTTGTTTTCCCGCGCAAGGGCGATCGCGGCGGTGTCCATGATCGCCAGGCCGCGCGAAATCACTTCGCCGTGCGTGATGCGTTCGAAACGCACCGCCGAACGGTCCTTCTTCGGATCGGCCGAATAGACGCCGTCGACCTGCGTGCCCTTGAACAGCGCTTCCGCGCCGACTTCGGCGGCGCGCAAGGCCGCGGCGGAGTCGGTGGTGAAGAACGGATTTCCGGTGCCGCCGGCGAAGATCACCACCTTGCCGGCGTTCATGTACGACGTCGCCTGGCGCTGGGAAAAGCTCTCGCACAGTTCCGGCATGGCGATGGCCGACAACACCACGGAATCGACGCCGAGCTTGGTGAGCGACGTGCGCAGCGCCAGCGAATTGATGACGGTCGCCAGCATGCCCATGTGGTCGCCGGTGACGCGGTCGCCGCCCTTGGAGGCCACCGCGACGCCGCGGAAAATGTTGCCGCCGCCGATCACCACCCCGACCTCGACGCCGAGCGCGCGGGCATCGGCGATATCGGCGGCGATCCGGTCGACCACGGAGACGTCGATGCCGAAATGCTGTTCGCCCATCAACGCTTCGCCCGAACATTTGAGCAGGACTCGCCGATAGCGGGGAGCAGCATTCATGGTCACGCCTCTCGGATGAAAACCGGTGGTCAGATACACGACGGGCGCCGCGATGTCACGCGGCGCCCGCCATGGTTTCCGGGGATAGCCGGATCAGGACTTGCCGGCGGCGGCCGCCACTTCGGCGGCAAAGTCGGATTCTTCCTTTTCCACGCCGTCGCCGAGGGCGAAGCGGATGAACCCGGTCAACTTCGCCGGGGCGCCGATGTCCTTTTCGGCGGCCTTGAGCGCGGCGTCGACGGTGAGATCCGGGTTCATGACGAAGGCCTGCTTCACCAGCACGACCTCCTCGTAGAACTTGCGCACCCGGCCCTCGACCATCTTCTCGATGATGTTCTCCGGCTTGCCCGAGGCCCGCGCCTGGTCGGCGAAGATCGCCTTCTCGCGGTCGAGCACGGTGGTGTCGACTTCGGCTTCCGACAGGGCGATCGGGTTGGCGGCGGCCACATGCATGGCCACCTGGCGGGCAAACGCCCGCGCCGCGTCGGCATTGCCGGTCGTCTCGATGGCGACGAGCACACCGAGCTTGCCGAGATTGTCGGAGACGGAATTGTGCACATAGGTCGCCACGGCGCCGGACGACACGGCCAGACGGGCCGAGCGGCGCAGCGCCATGTTCTCGCCAATGGTTCCGACGGCGTCCTTGATCGTGTCGACCACGGACTTGGGCGAGCCCGGATAGGCCGCGGCGCCGACGGCGTCGACCGAGCCGTCGGTGGCTAGCGCCACCGCGGCGACGTTGCGCACGATGTCCTGGAAGGCGTCGTTGCGGGCCACGAAATCGGTTTCGGAATTGACTTCGACCAGGACCGCCGCGTTGCCCGACGATGCCGCGCCGATCAGGCCCTCGGCCGCCGTGCGGCCGGCCTTCTTCTCGGCCTTGGTGATGCCCTTCTTGCGCAGCCAGTCGACCGCGGCTTCCATGTCACCGTCGGTGGCGCCAAGCGCCTGCTTGCAATCCATCATGCCCGCGCCGGTCATCTCGCGGAGTTCCTTGACCATGGAGGCGGTGATGCTCATCGCGTCGCTCCTTTGTCCTTCAACGTGTCATTTGAATGCATGAGAGGCGCGGCAGCGGTGCCGCGCCCATAGC
>JBATNB010000516.1:0-3237 GCA_049290135.1 Rhizobiaceae bacterium | reverse complement strand
ACGGCCATGTGGCCCGCGCGCCCGCCCCGACGAGCAGCGGCGACGACAAGGTGCTGGTGCCGGTTTCCCGGCCGTTCCAGCCGACCGGCGGGCTGAAGGTGTTGTCGGGCAATCTCGGCCGGGCGGTGATCAAGACGTCGGCGATCAAGGCGGACCGGCATGTGATCGAGGCGCCCGCCCTGGTGTTCGAGAACCAGGAGGCGTTGCAGCAGGCGTTCCGCGACGGCCGGCTTGCGGGCGATTTCGTCGCCGTCATCCGCTTCCAGGGCCCGAGGGCCAACGGCATGCCGGAACTGCACAAGCTCACGCCGGTGCTCGGCGTGCTGCAGGACCGCGGCCAGCGCGTGGCGCTGGTGACGGACGGGCGGATGAGCGGCGCCTCGGGCAAGGTGCCCGCGGCCATCCATGTCACGCCGGAGGCGCTCGACGGCGGGCAGATCGGCAAGATCCGGAACGGCGACATCATCCGGCTCGACGCGACGGCCGGGCAACTGGACGTGCTGGTCGGCGAGGCCCTTCTGGCCGCGCGCCAGGCGGCGGAGGCCGATCTGTCGGGCAATGCGCACGGGACGGGTCGGGAGCTGTTTTCAGCGTTCCGCAAGCTCGTCGGCAGGGCGGACGAAGGCGCGGCGGTGGCAGTCTAGCCACACGCCGGAGCGGCGTCCGGTTGATGGCGTTGTTTGCGCGGGGACAATGACGCCGGCGGGCGCCAGTGCCATGATGGCAACGATCCGGGCCAAGGGAGTTCCACCATGTCCGTCCAAGGCAATACTCCGCAACCGGTCGCGCGCTGGCGCATCATCCTTGCCGCCGTGCTCGATTTCTTCACCGCCTTCTTCGTGCTCGGCTATGTCGTCGGGGCGATGACAGGCGGCAACACCGAGGAGGGGTTCCAGCTCAACGGATGGCCGGCACTGCTGCTGTTCGCGCTGATCGCAGGCTATTTCGTTGCCGGCCGATTTGTTGGCGGCACGCTGTGGCAGCGGATCCTGAAGGCGCGGTGAGGCCAGTCCCGCATTCCCGCGCTAGACAGCTTCGCAATGCGAGTTCGCCGGGTGTCCGGTCGTCCCGCATGACGATCTGCCTTTCCCCGGAAATGCATATCCTCCGGTGGACAGGCGCGAAGACTGCCCCTCAATAGGTCGTGCGACGTTCCTCGCTCGGCGGCCGGCCGAACACCATGCGGTAGCTCTGGGCGAAATAGGAATGCGAGGTGAAGCCGGCGGCGATGGCGACATCGAGGATCGGCATGTTGGTCTGGCGCAGCAGTTCGCGCGCGCGTTCCAGGCGCAGCCGCATGTAGTAGCGCCCCGGCGTCATGTTGAGGTGGCGCAGGAACAGGCGTTCGACTTGGCGCACCGAAAGGCCGGCGGCGCGGGCAAGCTCCACCGCCGACAGCGGTTCCTCGATCGATTCGGCCATCAGTTCGACGACCTTGCGCAGCTTGTCCGACTTGCCGGTCAGGTCGCGCTCCGGCCCGACGCGCTGCCGGTCCCCGGCCGAGCGGATGCGCTCGTGATGGAACTGGTTGGCGACCTCGTTGGCGACCTCGACGCCATGGTCCTGGCGCACGATCTCCAGCATCAGGTCGATGGAGGTGGTGCCGCCGGCGGTGGTGTAGCGCTTGCGGTCGATCTCGAAGACGTTCGCGGTGCACTGGATTTCGGGAAACCGCTCCATGAACGACGCGCGGTTTTCCCAATGGATGGTGCAGCGATGTCCGTCGAGCTGGCCGGCCTCGGCCAGGAGTTGCGCGCCGACGGAAATGCCGCCGAGCGCGCAGCCCTTGCGGCCCCAGGTGCGCAGCGTGTTGAGGACCTTGCTCTTGCCGGGAAACTCGGTTGCCAGGCCGGCGCAGACAAACAGGATATCGGCGGCCGGAAGGTCCGGGACGGCATAGTCGACCTTGATCGGCAGTCCGGCCGAGGAGACCACGGCATCGCCATCGGCCGACGCCGTCACCCATGAATAGGCCTGGCGGCCAAGCATGCGATTGGCCGAACGGATGGAATCGACCGCCGCGGCAAGCGAGAACAGGCCGAACCGGTCGACCAGCAGGAAGGCGAATACGCGCCTGGTGTCTGCGGCGTCACGCATGGCTGGCGGCGGCTGGCCCCTTTCGCGGCGCTATCAGAACGATGGCGGCTTCACGCCGGCGACGCGGCAGGCCGAGACGAGCGTGTTGACCATCAGCATGGCAATCGTCATCGGCCCGACACCGCCGGGCACCGGCGTTATCGCACCGGCATTCAGGGCAGCGCCAGCGTAATCGACATCGCCGACGAGGCGCGTTTCCTTTCCCGAACCCGGCAGGCCGGCAACGCGATTGATCCCGACATCGATGATCGTGGCCCCCGGCTTCACCCATTCGGCCTTGACCATTTCCGGGCGCCCGACGGCCGCCACCAGAATGTCGGCGGTGCGGCACAGGGCCGGCAGGTCGCGGGTGCGGCTGTGCGCGACGGTCACCGTGGCGTTGGCGGCCAGCAGCAGGTTGGCCATCGGCTTGCCGACGATGTTGGAGCGCCCGATCACCACGGCGTTGAGGCCGGAAAGGTCGCGCCCCCGCACCTTCTCGATCAGCAGCATCGAGCCCGCCGGCGTGCATGGCACGAATGCCTCGTCGACGGCGCCGGCGCCGAGCCGGCCGACATTGACGAAGGTGAAGCCGTCGACATCCTTGTCGGGATCGATCGCCTGGATCACCGCGCCATCGTCGATGTGGCCGGGCAGCGGCAGTTGCACGAGAATGCCGTGGATGGCCGGATCGGCATTGAGCGCGGCGATGAGTCCAAGCAGCGCGGCCTGCGAGGTGTCGGCCGGAAGATCGTGCTGCTCGGAATGGAACCCGCACTCCCTGGCCTTCTTCGACTTGGACGAGACATAGACCTTCGATGCCGGATCCTCGCCGACGATGACCACGGCGATGCCCGGGCGGATGCCGGATTGCGCAGTCACGGTCGCGGTGAACTCGGCCACTTTTCGTGTCGTGTCGGCGGCGACGGCCTTGCCGTCAATGATCTCGGCCATGGGGTACTCCGGCTCCTGCAGCGCAGCGGAAGGATTTCACGCCCGGCGCGGTCCCGTCGCGGCGGAATGCGGCGCGTATTGCCGTAAAGCCGCCAGCATCGACGGATGCAAGCAAATTCGCGATCAGCGCCGCGCCGGACCCGAGGCGATGCCTTCGGCTTTCATGCGCAATGCGCGCAGGCGGTCATGCAGCGGGTTGGGCGGCGG
>JBATNB010000515.1:0-6247 GCA_049290135.1 Rhizobiaceae bacterium | reverse complement strand
GTCGTGACCGGCCTTGGCGGCGCGGCGGCGACGTTCGCGCTGTTTTCGGGAACCTTCTGGGGGTTCGCCGCCGCGCTGGCGCTGATCGGGGCGGGCGCCTCCTTCGTGCAGCAATACCGCTTCGCCGCCGCCGATGCCGCCCCGGCCGCCGACAAGGCACGCGCCATCTCCATGGTGCTGGCCGGCGGCGTGTTCGCCGCCATCATCGGGCCGCAGACCGTCATCTGGACGCGCGAGATGTTCGCGCCGGTGATGTTCGCCGGCGCGTTTGCCGCCATCGTCGTGCTGGCGCTGGCCGGATCCTTCATCCTGTCGTTCCTGAACCTGCCGAAGGACGAGGCCGCGCACTTCCATGCCGCTTCGACCGGGCGCCCGCTGGCCGCCATCGTCAGCCAGCCGCGCTTCATCGTCGCCATGGTCTCCGGCGTATCGTCCTACGCGCTGATGAGCTTCGTCATGACCGGCGCGCCGCTGGCCATGGTCGGCTGCGGCTTCACCCCCGACGAGGCGACGCTCGGCATCTCCTGGCATGTGATGGCGATGTTCGCGCCGAGCTTCTTCACCGGCCACCTCATCGACCGCGCCGGCAAGGAAACCATCGTCGCCATCGGGCTGATGATCCTGGCCGGGTCCGGGCTGATCGCCATTTCCGGCATCGCGCTCTGGCAGTTCTGGGCGTCGCTGATCCTGCTCGGCGTCGGCTGGAACTTCGCCTTCATCGGCTCGACGGCGATGATCGCCGACACCTATGTCCCGGCGGAGAAGAACAAGGTGCAGGGCCTGCACGATTTCGTGCTGTTCTCGCTCGTCGCGTTTTCGTCGCTGATGTCGGGCTGGGTCTACAATGCCTGGGGCTGGGCCATGCTCAATTGGGTCATCTTCCCGGTCGTCATGGTGGCGCTGATCGCCGTGGCCATGCTTTTTGCCGAACGGAGCCGGGCCCGGCGCTGACATCCTGCCAAGGTTCTATGCAAAGGCGCGCGACGGACCGCCGCCGCATCTTGACCTTTCACCCTCCGTTCAGCATAAGCCGCCCGACGCCTGACCGGGCCGTTGAACGGCTCGTGATCGCGATTCGCAAAGGCCCGTGAGGGGTTTCCGGGCCATATCCAGGGGAATCCAGGCAATGACCATCCTACTCGTCGTCATGCTCTGCGGGCTTGCGTCCGTCGCCTATGCGATCTGGGCCACCAGGTCCGTGCTCGCGGCCGACCAGGGCAACGCGCGCATGCAGGAAATCGCCGGCGCCATCCGCGAGGGTGCGCAGGCCTATCTTTCGCGCCAGTACACGACCATCGCCATCGTCGGCGTCGTGGTGTTCTTTCTGGCCTGGTGGCTGTTGTCCGGCCTCGCCGCGATCGGCTTCCTGATCGGCGCGGTGCTGTCGGGCGCCGCCGGCTTCATCGGCATGCACGTCTCGGTGCGCGCCAACATCCGCACCGCCCAGGCAGCCTCCAAGTCGCTGGCCGGCGGCCTGGAGATCGCCTTCAAGTCGGGCGCCATCACCGGTATGCTCGTCGCCGGCCTCGCGCTGCTCGGCGTGGTGGTCTATTACTGGGTGCTCACCGGCATCCTCGGCAACGATCCGGCCAGCCGCATCGTCATCGACTCGCTGGTCGCGCTCGGCTTCGGCGCCTCGCTGATCTCCATCTTCGCCCGTCTCGGCGGCGGCATCTTCACCAAGGGCGCGGATGTCGGCGGCGATCTCGTCGGCAAGGTCGAGGCCGGCATCCCCGAGGACGACCCGCGCAATCCGGCCACCATCGCCGACAATGTCGGCGACAATGTCGGCGACTGCGCCGGCATGGCGGCTGACCTGTTCGAGACCTACGCGGTGACCGTGGTCGCCACGATGGTGCTCGGCGCCATCTTCTTCGCCAACTCCTTCGAACTCGATGCCATCATGCTCTATCCGCTGGCGATCTGCGGCTTCTCGATCATCACCTCGATCGTCGGCACGTTCTTCGTCAAGCTGGGCGCCAACGGCTCCATCATGGGCGCGCTCTACAAGGGCCTGATCGTCACCGGCCTGCTGTCGATCGTCGGCATGGGCGCGGCGACGTCGTTCACCGTCGGCTGGGGCGAAATCGCCCTCGACAACGGTTCGACCGTCTCCGGCTGGAACCTGTTCTTCTGCGGCCTGATCGGCCTTGTGGTCACGGCGCTGATCGTGGTCATCACCGAGTACTACACCGGCACCAACAAGCGCCCGGTCAACTCCATCGCCCAGGCGTCGGTCACCGGTCACGGCACCAACGTGATCCAGGGCCTCGCCGTGTCGCTGGAATCAACGGCGCTGCCGGCCATCGTCATCGTCGGCGGCATCATCGCCACCTACCAGCTCGGCGGCCTGTTCGGCACCGGCATCGCCGTCACCTCCATGCTCGGCATCGCCGGCATGATCGTGGCGCTCGACGCGTTCGGCCCGGTCACCGACAATGCCGGCGGCATCGCCGAAATGTCGGGCATGCCGAAGGAAGTGCGCCAGTCGACCGACGCGCTCGACGCCGTCGGCAACACCACCAAGGCCGTGACCAAGGGCTACGCCATTGGCTCCGCCGGCCTCGGCGCGCTGGTGCTGTTTGCCGCTTATTCCAACGATTTGCAGCACTTCGCGGCGGAAGCCAACAAGGAAGGCTCGACGCTGTTCCCCTACTTCAAGGGCATCGGCGAAATCTCCTTCGACCTGTCGAACCCGTATGTGGTGGCCGGCCTCGTCTTCGGCGGCCTCATACCCTACCTGTTCGGCGGCATCGCCATGACCGCCGTCGGCCGCGCCGCCGGTTCGATCGTGGAGGAAGTGCGCAAGCAGTTCCGCGAGGACAAGGGCATCATGGAGGGCACCTCCAAGCCCAACTACGCCCGCGCCGTCGACCTGCTGACCAAGGCCGCGATCCGGGAAATGATCGTCCCGTCGCTGCTGCCGGTGCTCGCCCCGATCGTGGTCTATTTCGGCGTGCTGCTGATCTCCGGCTCCAAGGCGTCGGCCTTTGCCGCGCTCGGCGCCTCGCTGCTCGGCGTCATCGTCAACGGCCTGTTCGTCGCCATCTCGATGACCTCGGGCGGCGGCGCGTGGGACAACGCCAAGAAGTCGTTCGAGGACGGCTTCACCGACAAGGACGGCGTCAAGCACCTCAAGGGCTCCGAGGCGCACAAGGCCTCGGTGACCGGCGATACGGTCGGCGATCCCTACAAGGACACCGCCGGCCCGGCCGTGAACCCGGCCATCAAGATCACCAACATCGTGGCGCTGCTGCTGCTGGCGGTGCTGGCCGGCATCGGCGCCTGAACAGCCCGAGTGCAAACAGAAACCCCCGCGGAGCGATCCGCGGGGGTTTTTTCATGGCCCGATAATGCAGGGTTCAGAAGCCGACCTTGCCGGCGGAGCTGCGCTTGCCGGCGCCGCTGAGGATCTGCTGGATGAAGGTCATGTCCTTGCCGCCGGTCGGCGTGACCTTGCGGATGAAGTCGAACACCTTGCCGTCGCGCAAGCCGTAGTAGGAGATGTTCTCCACCCGGGATTCGGCGCCGAAATAGACCGCGAGCACGTTCTGGTCGACGAGGCGCGGTCGCTGGAAGGCAGCCGAGCGCACCCGCGTCTGCGAGATGTAGTAGAACACCTCGTTGTCGAACGTGGCGATGGTGGTCGGCGTGCCGAGCGCGAGCAGGACCTGTTCGCGGCTCGATCCGACGGGAACGGAATCGAGCGCCGCCTGGTCGAAGACATACCCTTCGTGGAAGGTTTCCTTCATCTGCAGGCTGGCATTGGGGCCGAGCGCATCGCTGGCGTTGCAGCCGGCCAAACCCAGGCCGGCGGCGACAAGGGCGGCGGAATAAAGGGCGGTGAACCTGGTCGGCATGCGTTCTCCATTCGACGCCGCACGGCGCTTGCGCCGGACGGCAAACTCGGTAAACCGGTTTCGGCAACGATGCAACACGCGCCAGCCGCCATTCCAGGAAGCGTAACGCCGATGTTCAGCCGCCTGTTCCGCTCGCGAAACCATCCCTTGCGGGTTGCCGGCGATGCGCTCTACGCGACAATCGTGGCGGCGGCGCGGCAACCGGCGCTCTATGCGCGGCTGGGCGTGCCCGACACCCCGACCGGCCGTTTCGAGATGATGGCGCTGCACATGATCCTGGTGCTGCGTTCGCTGGCGCTCGCCGGCGATGCCGCCGCGCCGCTGGCACAGGAATTGACCGATACGTTCTTCCTCGAGATGGACAGTTCGATGCGCGACCTCGGCATCGGCGACACCCGCGTGCCGCAGCGGATGAAGGCGCTGGCCGGCGTCTATTTCGGCCGTGCGAAGGCCTATGGCGATGCGATCGGGCAGGGCGACGCGGTGGAACTGGCCGCCGCGATCGCCCGCAATGTCTGGCCCGGCATGGCCGCCGGCGACGCGTCCGGGCTGGCCGCCTACGCGCTTGAAGCCGACCGCATTGTCGCCGCATCGCCGAAGGACGATCTTGGCGCGGGGCGGCTTTCCTGGCCCGCGCTGCTCGACGAGGAGGACACACCGGCATGAAGGGCGAGGCTGACGTTTCCGCCGTGTCGTTTCTCGTCGACGTGCGCCGCCTGCCGGCCCGGGGGTTTCCCGTCCGCATCGCCGCCGACACAGCGCAGTGCGAGGCGCTCGCCGCCTTTCATGGCCTGGCGGCGGTGCGCCGCTTCGAGGCCGACCTCCTGGTCCGGCGCTGGAAGGGCGATGGCGTCATCGTCACCGGCACGGTGACGGCCGACATCGTGCAATCCTGCGTCGTCACGCTGAAGCCGGTCGAGGCGACCGTCGAGGAAGCCATCGAGGCGGTGCTCGTGCCGGAAGGATCGGCGCTCGATGCCCCGCACGCCGGCGAGATCCATGTCGACCCGGAGGGCGCCGACGTGCCGGAGACCTTTGACGGGCACGAGATCGACGCCGGGGCGCTGGCGGAGGAATTCTTCGAACTCGGCATCGATCCCTATCCCCGCCACCCCGATTCCGGTGAATTCGGACAGCAGGGCGGCGATCCGGGCGCTCATCCGTTCGCCGCGCTCGCCGATTGGCGCAAAAAACAGTGATCTGCGCGGCGGTCACGAAGTGTCACGTGTTGTGAAAGAACGATAAACCGCTATTGTCCCGGCGCTTTCGGACGGCGGCCGCGACAGGGAGTGCGAAGACCGGTGATCAGGATCTCGGTGGACATGATGGGGGGCGACCATGGTCCGGCGGTGATCGCGCCGGCGCTCGACCGCATCGCCACGCGCCGGCCGGACGTGCGCTTCGTGCTCTATGGCCGCAGCGCCGACATGCAGCCGGAAGTGGAGAAGTTTCCGCGTCTCGGCGCCGTCTCGACCCAGCACCATTGCGAGGTCTCGGTGTCGATGACCGACAAGCCGAGCCAGGCGTTGCGCCAGGGCCGGCGCGTTTCGTCCATGTGGCGGGCGATCGAGGCGGTCAAGAATGGCGAGGCTGACGTGTGCGTGTCGGCCGGCAACACCGGCGCGCTGATGGCCATGGCCAAGTTCTGCCTGCGCACGATGGCCGATATCGAGCGGCCGGCGATCGCCGCGCTGTGGCCGACGGTCAAGGGCGAGTGCATTGTCCTCGATGTCGGCGCGACCATCGGCGCGGACGCCCACCAGCTCATCGACTTCGCCATCCTGGGGGCCGCGATGGCGCGTGTCGCGCTCGGCCTGCCGCGCCCGACCGTCGGGTTGCTCAACGTCGGCGTCGAGGAGATCAAGGGCCAGGAGCAGGTCAAGGAGGCCGGGCAGGTCCTGCGCCAGACCGACCTCGACGGCATGGAATACAAGGGCTTCGTCGAGGGCGACGATATCGGCAGGGGAACCACCGACGTGGTGGTGACGGAGGGCTTCTCCGGCAACATCGCGTTGAAGACCGCCGAGGGCACGGCGCGCCAGATCGGCGGCTACTTCCGCGACGCCATGAGCCGGACGCTGATGGCCAGGATCGGCTATTTCTTCGCCCGCAGCGCCTTCCGCCAGCTGCGCGAGAAACTCGACCCGCGCCGGCTCAATGGCGGCGTTTTCCTCGGGCTGAACGGGATCGTGGTGAAAAGCCATGGCGGCGCCGACGCCGAGGGTTTCGCCGCCGCGGTCGACCTTGCCTACGACATGGCGACGGCCAACCTGACCAATCGCATCCGCAGCGACCTCGACCGCTTCCACCTGCGCCGCCCGCCGCCCGCCGACGCCCCGGCGACCGAACTGCCGGGAGCCCCCGCCGCATGACGATCCGGTCCGTGG
>JBATNB010000514.1:0-12964 GCA_049290135.1 Rhizobiaceae bacterium | reverse complement strand
TTCCATGCTTCCGGAATAATGGAACCGTGTAACGC
Source organism: Rhizobiaceae bacterium (assembly GCA_049290135.1). Lineage (GTDB taxonomy): Bacteria > Pseudomonadota > Alphaproteobacteria > Rhizobiales > Rhizobiaceae > JADJTR01. Next base: position 12,929 of record JBATNB010000514.1, on the reverse strand, counting down.
TTCGATGACGCTTGGCGCCTGCGTCGGCCGGGCGTTCCGCCCCGGCGCCGTGAAGGCCGCGGGAAGATTCCGACCGCAAGCGGTCGCCGTCTGGACTTCGCCGCGACCGACCGGCAATCATCCCCGGCCCCGCTAGGCGATGAAACCGCATCGATGCAGTCAAAAGACCCGATTGTTTATTCCCACGGGATGCCGGGTTCGCCGGCCGAACTCGATTTGTTCGGAGCCGGTCATCCGGCGGCGCGCGTCGATATCCATTGCCCCGATCGGCTCCGGCTCGCCCCCGGCATGGTCTTCCCTGATCGCGTCCAGGTGCTCGCGGACGCCATCGCGGCGCGATTTCCCGGCGTGTCCGTGCGCTTCGTCGCGTTTTCGCTTGGCGCGCATGCGGCGCTCGCCACTGCGGCTCTTCTCGACGGACGCGTTTCCGCCATCGAGCTGGTGTCGCCGGCCGCCCCGCTGGAGTCCGGCGACTTCCTGTCGTCCATGGCCGGCGGCGTCGTATTCCGCATGGCGCGCGATGCCCCGGCCCTGCTGAAACCCGCCGCCTTCGCCCAGGGCGCGTTGTCTGCGCTCGCGCCGGGCCTTCTTTTCAGGATGCTGTTCGCCACCGCCGCAGGCGGTGACGCGGCGCTGGCCGCCGAGCCCGGATTTCGCACCGCGATAAACGCCATTCTGGCCGCCGTTTTCCGCGCGGGGCGCGATGCCTATGCATGCGAACTCGAAGCAGCCGCGCGCGGCTGGTCCGAGACGGTGCGCAACGTTGGCGCGCCGGTCCGGCTCTGGCACGGGACGGCGGACAATTGGGCGCCGTTCGCGATGACGACGGCGTTGAGCCGCCTCCTTCCCGCGGGCGCAGAAATCGTCGCCCTCGACGGGTTGTCGCACTATTCGGCCTTGAAGGCGGCGCTGGCGGAAATTCTGGCGCCCTAGAGCCAGCGCTTGCGCCGCTTGTAGTGCTTGACGTCCTTGAAGCTCTTGCGGCCCTCGCCGCCGACGCCGAGGTAGAATTCCTTCACGTCCTCGTTCTCGCGCAGGTCGGCCGCGTCGCCGTCGAGCACGATGCGGCCGTTTTCCATGATGTAGCCGTACTTGGCATAGCGCAGCGCGATGTTGGTGTTCTGCTCGGCCAGAAGGAACGACACGCCCTGCTCCTCGTTGAGCTTGCGCACGATCTCGAAGATCTCCTCCACCAGCTGCGGCGCAAGGCCCATCGACGGCTCGTCGAGCAGGATCATCTTCGGCCGGCTCATCAGCGCCCGGCCGATCGCCGTCATCTGCTGTTCGCCGCCCGACGTGTAGCCGGCCTGGCTGCCGCGCCGGATCTTGAGGCGCGGAAAATAGGTATAGACCATCTCGAGGTCGCGATTGACCGCGGCGTTGCCATCGCGCCGGGTAAAGGCGCCGGTCAGCAGATTGTCCTCGACGCTGAGATGGCCGAAGCAATGGCGGCCTTCCATCACCTGGATGCAGCCGCGCCGGACCAGTTCGTTCGGCGACAGCGACTGGACCTCATTGTCCTCGAAGATGATGTTGCCCTTCGTCACCGCCCCGCGCTCCGCGTGCAGCAGGTTGGAGATCGCCTTCAGCGTCGTGGTCTTGCCGGCGCCATTGGCGCCGAGCAGCGCCGTGATGCCGCCCTTCGGCACCGTCAGCGACACGCCCTTGAGCACCAGGATCACGTGATCGTAGATCACCTCGATATTGTTGACCGAGAGGATCGGCTGCAACGCGGCCGTGGCGATGGTCGGCTGTGCGGTCATGCGCGTTCGTCCTGGTTGCTTCGATCCGCGGTCCCGATCGCTCCGGAGGGCCCTTTCGGACCCTCCGGCATCGATCGGCGCCGCCCCTCCGCGCGCGGAAGGGCGCCGTCGTTCACTTGCATTCCTGCATCGGCCACGGCTGGTTGGCGTCGGCATATTCCTTGGCCTTCGCCGCTTCCAGCGGTGCGATCGCGGCGCGGTCAGGCATGATCAGGTCGGACGCCTTGTTGAACCTGGCGCCGTCCCATTCGATGATCCAGCCGCCGCCATGGCCGGTATGGTCGGCGCACGACGTGGAAAACGGAACGACCATGCCCGACATGCCGAGTTCGGCAAGCTTGGCATCGTCGATCTTCAGGTTCTCAAGGCCCCAGCGCACCTGTTCGGCATTGACCATCTTGGTGTTGAAGTTGGCCTGCGCCGCCTTGATGCCTTCGACAAGGAACATCGAGATGGCCATGCCGCGCTGGTAGAACACCCAGCCCGCCTGGTCGGCCGGCGTGTCGGACTTGCCGGCATCGGTGACGTGCTTCTTGACGTCGGCCATGAGCGGCGAATCGTTGACCGGGACCGACCAGGAGATGGCGCGGTAGCCCTTCGCCCCTTCGGCCGCCGAGGCCATGTCGCCATCGTTCGCCGACCACCAGATGCCGAAGAACCGGTCCATCGGGAACTTGGTCTTGACCGCCTCGTTGATGGCGCCGGCGTTCATCGCGCCCCAGCCCCACATCAGCACGTAGTCGGGGTTCTCGCGGCGGATCTGCAGCCACTGCGCCGACTGGTTCTGCATTTCCTTCAGGCCGACCGGGATCGGCAGGAAGGTGAAGCCGTGCTTGCCGGCCAGGTCCTCGAGCAGCGGAATCGGCTCCTTGCCGTAGGGATGGTCGAGATGCAGCAGCACGACCTTCTTGCCCTTGAGGCTGTCGAGATTGCCGCTCGAGACATAGTTGAGCAGCATCGAGGCGCCATCCCAGTAGGACGAAGGCGGGTTGAAGGCCCACTGGAAGGTCTTGCCGTCGGACATCGGCGAGAAGCCGTAGCCCGGCGCCAGGATCGCGCGCTGATCGACGTTGGACTTCGGCAGCACCTGCAGCGTGATGCCGGTCGACCAGGGCTGGGTGACGATCGCCTCGCCCTTGGTCTTCTCGTAGCACTCCACGCCCTTCTCGGTGTTGTAGCCCGTCTCGCACTCCTCGTAGGCGATCTTGACGCCGTTGACGCCGCCGTCGCGCTCGTTGATGAGGGCCATGTAGTCGCGCTGGCCGTTCATCAGCGGGATGCCGGTGGCGGCGAACGGGCCGGTCCGGTAGGACAGGTTCGGCACGTGCAGCACGTCTTCGGCCAGGGCCGGCGCGCCCGAAAGCAGGCCGGCGGCCACAATCGCCGTCAGCATGGTGGTCGAAAGCAGTTTCCTCATTTGCGTGTCTCCTCCACGGGTTTGCTTTCCAGTTCGACGGGGCTTGCGCCCGCGCAGCTCATGGCCGGGTCGCCGGCCGCAAGTCGGTTCAATGCGGGAACGGCCAGATGATCAGCTTCTCCCTGATGACGGCCCAGAATCGCGCCAGGCCATGCGGCTCCACGATCAGGAACATGATGATGAGGCCGCCGATGATCATGATGTTGAGATGCTCCACCACCGACGAGGACACCGGCAGGCCCAGCGCCTCGGGCACGATGTTGAGCACGACCGGCAGCGCCACGATGAGCAGCGCGCCGAGATAATTGCCGAGCACCGACCCCAGACCGCCGATGATGGCGATGAACAGGATGCGGAACGACAGCGGGATGTCGAACAGGTTCGGCTCGGCAGCGCCGCGCCACAGGAACACGAACAGCGCGCCGGAGATGCCGACGATGTAGGACGAGACGGCGAAGGCGGAGAGCTTCGCCTTCATCAGGTTGATGCCGACCAGCTCGGCGGCGATGTCCATGTCGCGTACCGATTTCCACAAGCGCCCGATCCGTCCGCGCGTCACGTTGATGGCGCCGATAGTCACCAGCGTGACGAAGCCGAGGACGAAATAATACTGCACGACCGAACTGGCCTGCGGGCCGGCGACATAGACGCCGAACATCCTGATGTTGGGCACCTGGATCGCGCCCGAGGCGGAATAATTGTAGAGCCAGGCCCACTTCTCGAACAGCCACACCAGGAAGAACTGCGCGGCAAGCGTGGCGATGGCGAGATAGAAGCCCTTGATGCGCAGGGACGGCAGGCCGAACGCCACGCCGACGGCGGCCGAGAAGAACCCCGACAGCGCGATGGCGATCGCCAGGTTCATGCCCGGGAAGATCGTCACCAGCTTGAAGCAGGCATAGGCGCCCACGCCCATGAACGCCGCGGTGCCGAGCGACAATTGCCCGGCATAGCCGGTCAGGATGTTGAGGCCGAGCGCGGCCAGCGAATAGATCAGCACCGGGATGAGCAGCGCCTGGAAGGTGAACTCGCTCGCCGTCAGCGGGAAGACCACCCAGGCCAGGAACAGGATGAAGGCGAGCAGCCAGGCATCCTGGCGCACCGGAAACAGGGCGTGGTCCGCGGCGTAGGAGGTCTTGAACTGGCCGGCTGTGCGGTAAAGCATGTCTCACACCCGCTCGATGATTTTTTCGCCGAACAGGCCCTGCGGCCGGAACAGCAGCACCATGAGGGCGAAGACGAAGGCGAACCAGGTCTCCGTGTTGCCGCCAAGCAGCGGCTGACCCCAGTAGATCTCGAACAGCTTCTCCAGCAGCCCGATCGCCAGGCCGCCGACGATGGCGCCGAGCACCGATTCCAGCCCGCCGAGCATGAGCACCGGCAATGCCTTGTAGGCGATGACTTCCAGCGCGAACGACACATCGGCGCGCGCGCCCCAGACGATGCCGGTGGCAAGCGCGATCAGCCCGGCGATGAACCAGACCACGACCCAGATCATCGACAGCGAGATGCCGACCGAAAGCGCTGCCTGGTGATCGTCGCCGAGCGCGCGGATCGCCCGCCCGATCTTCGACTTGTTGAGGAACAAGAGCAGCGCCCCCACCAGCACCACCGCGCCGATGACGGCGGTCAGGTCCTTCTGTTCGATCGACACGAACCCGCCGAACGGCTCGAACGTGAACGACCCGGTCGGAATGCCGAGTTCGGAGGTGATCATCACCTTGTTCTCGCCGCCGAAGATGAATTCGCCGAGGCCGATCAGGAACAGCGTGATGCCGATCGTCGCCATGAACAGGATGATGTCGGGCTGGTTGACCAGCGGACGCAGCACCACCCGCTCGATGCCGATGGCCAGCACCAGCATCACCGCCAGCGTGATGGCAACCGCGATCCACGCCGGAACGCCCTTTTCATGCAGCCCGACAAGGGTCAGCGCCGCGAACACGACCATGATCCCTTGCGCGAAATTGAAGATGCGCGAGGATTTGTAGATCAGAACGAAGCCGAGCGCGATGAGCGCGTAGAGCACGCCGGAGACGAGGCCCTCCCACAGCACCTGCATGAGGAAATCCGGCGCGCCCACCATGTCGGCGAAGGGCTTGACCAGAAGGGAGTGGAGAAAATCCATGTCGATCCTCCTCAGTGCGCCACGCCGAGATAGGCGTCGACGACCTGCTGGTTGCTCTTGACCTTCTCGGGAACGTCGTCGGCGATCTTCTTGCCGTAGTCGAGCACGACGACACGGTCGGACAGGTCCATGACCACGCCCATGTCATGCTCGATCAGCGCAATGGTGGTGCCGCGCTGGCGGTTCACGTCGAGGATGAAGCGGCTCATGTCCTCTTTTTCCTCCAGGTTCATGCCCGCCATCGGCTCGTCCAGCAGCAGCAGCGACGGCTCCATCGCCAGCGCCCGCCCCAGTTCCACCCGCTTCTGCAGGCCGTAGGGCAGGCGTCCGACCGGCGTCCGGCGAATGTGCTGGATCTCGAGGAAGTCGATGATCTCCTCCACCTTCTCGCGATGCTCGATCTCCTCGCGCAGCGCCGGGCCGTGCCACAGCAACTGCCAGAAGATGTTGCGCTTCATGAACACCGACCGGCCGGCCATGATGTTGTCGAGCGTCGACATGCCCTTGAACAGCGCCACATTCTGGAAGGTGCGCGCGATGCCCTGGCTGACGGCGTCGTGCGGGCGCATCGAGCGCCGCTCGCGACCGCGAAAGACGATCGTGCCTTCCTGCGGCGTGTAGAAGCCGTTGATGACGTTGAGCATCGACGTCTTGCCCGCGCCGTTCGGCCCGATGATGGCGCGGATCTCGCCCTTGCGCACGTCGAAGGAGATGTCGGTGATCGCCTTGACGCCGCCGAAGGCCAGCGACACGTTGCGGATGTCGAGCAGCACGTCGCCGGGCTTCAGCCCGTCCTCGTGCGCGGCGACCGGATGGTGCTTGGCCTCCTCGACGCTCATGCCGCCTTCTCCGCGTCCGCCGCCGCGTGGACCCTGGCGTCGGCGATGCGCACATTGGCGCGGATGCGGCCCTTGCGGCCATCCTCGAACGTCACTTCCGTCTCCGTGTATTTCTCCCCGGAGCCGTCGTAGAGCGCCTCGATCAGGTCGCCATAGCGCTCGGAAATGTAGCTGCGCCGCACCTTCTGCGTCCGCGTCAGTTCGCCATCGTCGGCATCGAGTTCCTTGTGCAGCACGAGGAACCGCCGGATCTGCGCGCCCGCCATCATCGGTTCGCGTGCCAGGCGCCGGTTGGTCTCGTCGACATGCGCGGCGATCAGCTTGTAGACCTCCGGATGGCCGGCGAGTTCCTGGTAGGAGGCATAGGCGATCGCGTTGCGCTCGGCCCAGTTGCCGACGGCGCTGAGGTCGATGTTGAGGAACGCGGCGACATAGTCGCGGCCATCGCCGAAGGCGACGGCCTCCTTGATGTTGGGGAAGAATTTCAGCGTGTTCTCGATGTATTTCGGCGCGAACAGGGCGCCCGACCGCAACTTGCCCACATCCTTGGCGCGATCGATGATGCGCAGCTGCCCGTCATTCTCGAAGAAGCCGGCGTCGCCCGTCTTGACCCAGCCGTCCTCCGACATGGCCTCGGCGGTCTTTTCCTCCTGGCCGAAATAGCCGGTGAACATGCCGGGCGAGCGGAACTGCACCTCGCCGCTGTCGGCGATGCGGATGTCGACGCCGGGCATCGCCGGCCCGACGCAATCCGACCTCACCGCCTGGTCGGTCTGCGCGGTGATGTAGAGGAACGCCTCGGTCTGCCCGTACAATTGCTTGAGATTGATGCCGAGCGAACGGAAGAACGAGAACAGATCCGCGCCGATGGCCTCACCGGCGGTATAGGCCACGCGGATCTTCGACAGGCCGAGCGCGTTCTTCAACGGGCCGTAGAGCATGAATTCGCCAAGCCCGTAGTGCAGGCGCGCCAGCAGCGGCACCTGCCGGCCCTCCAGGATCGCCTCGCCCCATTTCAGCGCCACGTCGCGGAAATGGTTGAACAGGCCGAGCTTGAGGCGCGAGGCATCCTGCATGCGGATGGTGACGCTGGTCAGCAGGCTTTCGAACACGCGCGGCGGGGCGAAATAGAAGGTCGGCGCGATTTCCCGCAGGTCGGCGGCGACGGTTTCGCTGCTTTCGGGGCAGCACATGCAGAACCCGGCGACATGCGCCTGGGCGTAGTTGAGATAGTGGTCGCCGACCCAGGCAAGCGGCAGATACGCCAGCACGCTCTCGCTCTCGTCCAGCCGGTCGAACCGCGCCGTGTCGGTTGCCGCCTGAACGGCCCCGGCGGCACTGATCATGACGCCCTTCGAACGACCGGTCGTGCCGGACGTGTAGAGAATCACCGACAGGCTGTCGCCGCTGGCGGCGCGGATTTCCTCCTCCCAGCGCGACGCGGCGGCCGGATCGGCCGCCATCGCCTCGCGGCCGCGCGCCTGCACGGCGGAGAAATCATGCAGGTGCTCGCTGTCATAGTCGCCGAGGCCGCGCGGCTTGTCATAGATGAGCGTGGCCAGGCCGGGGATGTTGTCGCGCTGCCCGAGGATCTTGTCGACCTGCTCCTGGTCCTGCACCACGGCGAAGTGCACGCCCGCATTGTCGAGCACGTAGGCGAGTTCGTCGGCGACGGCGTCGGCATAGACGGGAACCGGTACGGCGCCGAGCGACTGGGCGGCGGCGAAACTCCAGTACAGGCGCGGCCGGTTGGCGCCCACCACCCCGATCCGGTCGCCGGCCTTCAGCCCCATCTGCCTGAGGCCAAGCGCGAAGGCGCGAACCTCGTCGCGCTGCTGCGCCCAGGTCCAGGTCTGCCAGATGCCGAAATCCTTGTGGCGCATGGCTGGCCGATCGGCGAAACGCTCGGCGTTGCGCAGCAGCAGTTTCGGGAACGTGTCGAGACGTCTGTCCCTGTCGGCCAAGTCATCTCCTCCCGTATCGGCTTGGCGTATCGTTCTTTGGTCGGAAAACTGGACCGAAAACGCCGCCCATGCAACGCAGTCGTTGACAGACAGGCCCGCGGATTGTCTGTTAGTGGCGCGGAAAAGGGCGCCTCAGCCCGTATCCTCGAACGCGCTCAGCGCCGAAAGGTCGAGCGCGACGATCAGCCCCGGCTCGCTCCGCACCAGCCTGCGCTCTTCCAGCACCTGCATGGCCTTGTTGACCGATGCGCGCGACAGGCCCGCGACGAGGCCGAGTTCTTCCTGGCTGATGGACACCGCATTGCCGGCGGACGGATAGAGCACCGGGTTGAGCAGCCAGGCGATGTTGCGGGCCACGCGCGCTACCGGATCGAGGATGCGGTCCTGTTCGACGATGGCCACGAACAGGCCCATGCGCTCGTTCAACTGGCGCACGAGGAAGCGATTGAACGCGGCGCTGTTCTCATAGAGCCAGGTGAACGTCGCCTTCGGCATCAGCGCCAGGCGCGAGTCGCGCAGCGCCACGAGATCGTACTTGCGCGGCTCGTCCTTCAGGATGCTGCCTTCGCCGAACCACGAGCCCGGCCCGAGGCCGGCGAAGGTCATCGCCTTCCCCGATGGCGAGATCGTGCTCATCTTCACCAGGCCGTCGACGACGCCGGTCCAATAGTCGAGCCGGTCACCGCGATGGCAGATGTAGGTTCCCTTCGGATAGAGCTTTTCCACGATGCCGCGGCGCGCACGCTCATACTCGTCGGCCGGCAGATTTTCCGCCCAGACCCGGTCCCTGGTGTCGCGTGCATGGTTCATGTCGTTCCGCCGGGGCATCGCCCGCCCCGTTATGGACGCGCGCGGCCGGCCTCACAAGCGTCAAGTCACCGCGGCCTCAGGCGACGAGGCTGTCGAGTTCGGCCGAGGGAATGACCGTCATTGGCGCATTGACCCCGAGCGAGGGCCGGTCGAACAGCAGCCGCCGCTCGGATGCCCGCGAGCGAAAGAACGGATAGCGGCGGTAGGATTCCTCCATGATGCCGAGCACGTCGGCCTCGTAGAGCAGTGCATCGCAATTGATGACGCCGCCATAGTTCCGCGGGTCGCCGACCTGGCGGGATTTATAGATGCGTTTGTAGAACGCCGCATGATCCTCCCGGATCATGGAGATGCAGAAGGGCGCGTCGAAATGCACGCAGGCCATCCCAGCGAGTCTCAGCGTCAGATATGGAATCTGCGGAAAGATGACCGACCACCCGGCATCCACCGCAAATCGACTCGGATCGATGAACGACTGCCCGGAATCAAGGCGGGGAGAAAGGACGTCGCCGAAAACCGACATTGCCGGAGAGAGCCGTTCTCCGGCGTGAACATGATGCAACCGGATGGTGGAAACCAGGTTCTCGTCGATATAGACGCCGAACTTCATGACGTTCGTCGTTTCGTCAAGCGGATCGTTGACCCGATGTTCCGGATTTGACGGGACAAGGTCGTTGAGCCTGTAGGATCTGTACCTCAGGCGATAGATATCCTCCAGATCTTCTCCGCTATCGACGCGACGATACTCGGTCCGGCGAAGCAGATCGAGAATGCCTTGGGCGAAATGGCTTGGCGCGGGGGCGGCGCAGGAATGGTTCGAATCCATGTTGTTTGCGTGGCACGCGATATTCAATGCCAACCCCCGATTTGCCATGGCAGACTAGGCGTTTGATCGGGAGGCTGTAAAGTGCGCCACACTGACGCGAGAGTTTACCCTTCGTAAAGGTTAATGCAATCAGGGCGCGTGGCCGGAATGCGCCGGTTCAGGCGTGCCTGAGCGTTTTCGGCAGGGGGTCGGCCGCCTGCCCGCTCAACTGCTTTCCGGCGATCGTGGCAATCGCGCTGGAAGGCAGTGGCGGCCCGAACACGAAGCCCTGCACATAGTCGGGCCGGATCGTGTCGGTCAGCACGCCGAGGTGCTCCAGCGTCTCGGCGCCCTCGACCGTGACGTCGAGGCCGATTTCGCGCGCCAGGCGAACGGTCGCCTTCAGGAGGTCGAGCGTGCGCTTGGAGGTGTCGATGTCGTTGAGGAAGGACTGGTCGATCTTGAGCTTGTCGAGCGGCAACGAGTGCACGTAGCTCAGGTTCGAGTAGCCGGTGCCGAAATCATCGAGGGCGATCCGCACGCCCATGGCCTTGATGTCCTCCAGGATCGAACGCGTCAGGGACTGGTCGTTGAGCAGCGCCGTTTCCGTCACCTCGATTTCCAGCCGGCTTGCCGGCAGCCCCGACACCGTCAGCGCCTTGCGGATGGTCTCGACGATGTCGCGATCCCGGAAGTCGATGGCGGAGATGTTGACCGAGACGGAGACGCCGGACGGCCACTTGGCGCATTCGCGGCAGGCGACCTTGAGCATCTGCGCGGTGATCTGCGAGACGATGCCCATTTCCTCCGCGATCGGGATGAAGATCGCCGGCGAGACCTCGCCAAGCTCGGGATGCGTCCAGCGCGCCAGCGCCTCGCAGGTGGCGATCCGCATGGAGGAGAGCTCCACGATCGGTTGGTAGACCGCGCGCAGCTGCTGCTGGTCGATGGCGCGGCGCAACTCCGCCTTCATCATCTGGCGTTCGCGGAATGCGGTGTCCATTTCCTGGGCGAAGAACAGCCAGCCGTTCTTGCCCGAACCCTTCACCTTGTAGAGCGCGATGTCGGCCTTCACGATCAGCGCGTCGACATCGGCGGCGAACGCCAGCGAAACGGCCGCGCCGCCCGACGAGTTCACCCGCAGCGTATGACCGGCGAGCTCGACCGGCTGATCGAAGGAGGCAAAGACCTTGTCGATGATCCGCGCCAATTCGCGCTCGTCGCCGGCCTCGTCGATGAAGACCAGGAACTCGTCGCCGCCGAAGCGGCTGACATCGATGCGCGCGCCAGCGAAACGCTTGAGCCGCGCCGAGACCTCGTAGATGAGACCGTCGCCGACGGGATGGCCGAACGCATCGTTGACCTGCTTGAAATCGTCGATGTCGAGGATGAGCAGCGCGATCATCCGCGACGGGTCGCCTTCCGCCAGCCGCTGCTCCACCAGATCGCGGAAATGCGACCGGTTCGGCAGGCCCGTCAGGCTGTCGAAGCGCGCCATGTGCTTGATCTGCCGCTCCGCCTCGATGCGGGCGGTGACCTCCTCGAACGTGACGACGCCGAGATTTTCCTCGCCGCCTCGTCCGGAAAACTCGAAGTAGCGGCCATTCTCGAAGCTGACGAGGACCTTGGAATCCTCGCCGGCGCCCATGGCCCGCGTCAGTTGCGCGAGCGCGTGATCGCATTCGCCGGGCTGCAGCAGCCGGGCGGCCACGCAGCGATTGAGAAGCGCCTTGAGGGTGCGGCCCATGAGGGCGTCGGATGACGGGAACGACAGCAGCGTGGCGGCTTCCCGGTTCGCCACCACGGCGCGCCCGTCGCGGTCGAACATGATGAGGCCGTTCGGCATGGTGTTGAGCGCGCGGTCGAACACCTGTGCCAGCCGCTTGGCCATGCGCTCCTGCGACAGCGCATTCATCAGCACGCCGCGCACCGTGGCCGCGAACCGGCGGATGGCGATGAAGAACGGAATGGACAGCAGTCCCAGCAGGACATGGTAGAAATCGCCGCGCAGGATGAAGCCGACGGAAATCGGAAACGTGGCGGCGACAACCAGGATCATCACCATGCGGGGGGAACCATAGTTTCGACCGGCAATCGATGACGCGGAAGCCACGGTGACGGCGACCGAAGCGATTTCACCAAACGGGTCGTGGGCGAAATAGATGCCGGTCAGGCAGAAGGCGCCAAGTGAAGCCGCATGGAATGCGCCGGTCACGACATAGGCGCGTTCGGCGGCTTTCGCCTCGGCTTGATTCGAAGGAGGTGGCCGGTTTTCGAACCTCGTGATCTGGGCGATTCTGACCACGCCGGCGAATGCGATCATGCCGGCGACCATCAGATAGGCCGTCGATCCGGTCTTCCAGTAGACCATGACGGCAAGCAGCGCCTGCGCGGCGATGCCCATCGCCAGCGTGATCTTGTCCTTGTAGAGGCTCTCGACGAACGCCGAATAAATCTCGAACGGCAGTTCGGCGTTGAGTTTGGACGTCATGCGCTTTTCCCGGCCCAGAAGGGCTTTTGTCGCAGCACATGATTAAAATTGGCTTATACTTCAGAGTCTGCCGATATCTTGCCCTGCGCCGCGGTTGGCGCGGCGGCACGCGGATCGAGGCGGGCAAGAAGCCGCGCGCGCTCCGCCTCGTAGGTCGCGATGGCGGCGGCCTTGACCGGCCCGTAGCCACGGACCTGCATCGGCGCCCGCGCCAGCATCACCGCTGTTTCGAACGTCTCCGTGCCAAGCGTCGCGGCGATTCTGTCGAGGTCGGCGGCGAAGGCGTCGCGGATGCGTCGCTCCTCGCGGCGCTCGCCCTGCCAGGAAAACGGATCGAACGGGCCGCCGCGCAGGAATCGCGCCGCCGCCAGCAGCTTCAGCACCGGTTTCAGCCAGGGGCCGAAACGGCGCTTCTCGGGCCGGCCATTGGCGCCTGTACGGGCGATGAATGGCGGCGCGAGATGATAGTCGACACGCGTCCAGCGCTCGAACTGCCCGGCAAGCTGGGTCTCGAACGCCCGTCCGGTCAGAAGCCGCGCGACTTCATACTCGTCCTTGACCGCCATCAGCTTGAACAGGCTTTGCGCCGCGGCATCGCCAAGCCGGCTCGACCCAGGCGCGACCGACTGTTCGGCCCGCGCCACCGCCTCGATGCGGGCAGTGAATTCGCGCGCCAGCCGGTCGCCGCCATAGGCGGCAAGATGGGCGGCGA
>JBATNB010000513.1:0-3029 GCA_049290135.1 Rhizobiaceae bacterium | reverse complement strand
GTCGTGACCGGCGCGCTCGAACTGGAGCGTGCCGCCAAGCGCATCGGCTCGTCGCTGGAAGCCGCGCCGGTGGTGCATATCGACGACGATGCGCTGATGGCGACGCTCGGCGGCATCGACCCGGCGGAGATCTTCATCACCAGCGGCACCGAATTGCGCCGTGGCGCCGGGCCGGCGGATGCGTTCCGCCTGGACGACATGCGCGCGGTGGCGGTGGAATTCCGCGCCGCGGCGGGCCGCAAATGCGCCCGTTCGTGGCGCTACACCACCGATGTCGGCTCCGATCCCGCCTACCCTGACGTTTCGGCGCGCGACGCGGCGGCGCTCAGGGAACTGGCGGCGCTCGGCCGGCTCTGAGTGCGGCAGATTGCAGCGGACGCGGCGGACATGCTAAAGGCGGCACGCCCGGCCATCGTGTTGCCGGAATCCGGTTGCATGGGGGCGTGTCCGCCGCAAGGTGACGGGACCCCGGGGAAAGGCGCAATCCGCTTGAAGACGAGACCGAAGACATTCACCGCGCATGCCGGCCTTGCCGCGGCGCTGCTTTCCAGCGTCGCGCTGTCGGGTTGCATGTCGTCTCCGACCTACGGGACGGCCAAGACCGCCAATGCGCAGCTTGCAACCGACGTTTCCTCGATGCTGTCGCTCGGCTCCAAGAAGCGCAACGACATCGACTACAAGCCGCGGCCGGAAATCGTCAAACCGCTGGATGCGCGCACGGAAACCGCCGCGCTGCCCGATCCGCAGGAGGACGTGGTGAAGTCCGGCAATTCGGCCTGGCCGGAATCGCCCGAGCAGCGCCTGGCCCGCATCCGCGCCGACGCGACCTCCCGCCAGGGCGATGCCGCGTTCGAGCCCGACGTGGTGATGGAGAAGGCCGCCATCACGCCGCCGAAGATTTCCACCGCCGGCTCCATGCTGGACGAGGACGAGCGGGTGACCGCGGCTCAGCGCGAGGAGTACAAGCGCCGCCGCAAGGAAGCCGGACAGGGCAGCTCGTCCGATCGCAAGTTCCTCTCCGAGCCGCCGCTGGAGTATCGCGTCCCGGCGGCCACGGCGGTTGCCGGCGAAATTGGCGAAGACGAGGCCAAGAAGGAACGCGAGCGCAAGAAGGCGTCCAAGAAGAAGCGCGAATGGCGCGATATCGTGCCCTGGCTCTGAGCCGTTCCAGCCAGGCCTGACCGATCGGCCTGGCTAGCTCGCACGGAAACGCGCGGGAAGCCCCTCGGGCGCCGGGCCGCCATAGGCCCAATCGAGCAATTGAACCGTGTGCAGAACCGGCAGGTTGGTGCCGGAGCGGATTTGCGTGAGGCAGCCGATATTGCCGGCTGCGATGATCTCGCCGCGAGCCGCTTCGAGATTGCGCACCTTCCGGGCCTTCAGCACGCCGGCGATTTCGGATTGCAGGATGTTGTAGACCCCGGCCGACCCGCAGCACAGATGCGGTTCGCGCGGCTCCCTGACGGCGAACCCGGCCCTTGCAAGCAGCGCCTTCGGCTGGAGCGTGACCTTCTGGCCATGCTGCAGCGAACAGGCGGCGTGATATGTCACTGATACGTTCAACGGATTCCTGACTTCCGGCAGATCCAGGCGGGCGAGGAATTCGGTGATGTCGGCGGCGAGCGACGCGATCCTGCGGCCATCGGCGGCGAGTTCGGGCCGATCAGCCAGCAGGTGTCCGTAATCCTTCACCGTCGTGCCGCATCCCGAAGCCGTGACGATGACCGCATCGAGCGGGCGCTCCCGGTCGGCGGCCATCCAGGCCCGGACATTGGCGGCGGCGAAGGCCTGCGCCGACGTTTCGCGGCCCATGTGCTGCACCAGCGCCCCGCAGCAGCCTTCACCCGCCGCGTGCACGACCTCGACGCCGAACCGGTTGAGCAGCCGCACGGTCGCGGCATTGATGGCGGGATCGAGCACCGACTGGGCGCACCCGCCCATCAGCGCCACCCTGGCGCGGACTTCGCCGGACGGACGCGCAACGCCGGCGAAACGCACGCTCGCCGGCACGCTGGCGGGAGCGAGCGCCAGCATCGCGCCGATCGGCTGCGACAGCCTGCTCCGCATCAACAATCCCGAAAGCGCCCGGAACGGCGACGACAGGCGCAAGGCGGCGCGGAAGCGGCGAGGATAGGGAAGCACGATGGCGAGCAGGCCACGGAGCGCCCGATCGACAAGCGGTCGTCGTCCGGTCTGCTCGACGTGCTGGCGCGCCAGATCGATCAGCCGCGCATAGTCGACCCCGGACGGGCATGTCGTCGTGCAGGCAAGGCAGGTCAGGCAGCGGTCCAGATGCAGCATCGTGCGGGAATCGGCGGCGCGCCCGTTTTCCAGCATGTCCTTGATGAGGTAGATCCGGCCGCGCGGGCTGTCGAGTTCGTTGCCGAGCGTCACATAGGTCGGGCACGTCGCCGTGCACAGGCCGCAATGGACGCATTTGCGCACGATCGCCTCGGCGGCGGCGTGGCGCGGGTTGGCCAGTATCTCCGGCGGAAAGCGGGTCTGCACCTTGCCGCCTCAGACCAGCCAGGTTTCGGGACGGGCGACCGGCTCCCCGCGCGAAAGTGCCTGGAGGCCCGTGACCATGCGCGCGATGAACCAGACGAAGGTGGCGACAAACCCGACGAACCCGACCAGAATGACGGTCAGCACGGCCGAGCCGATGCTGAAAAGCAGGCCGATCCAGAAGGTGCGGATGAGATAGGTGTAGTGCGCATCCATCGTCGCGCCGGCCTTGCCGCGGTTGATGTAGGCGATCACCAGGCCGACGACAAAGGTGATGCCGAACAGGAGTCCCGCGATATACAGGTAATAGATCACGCGGACGTTGGTTTCCCCGGGCTCGAGCCATCGATCGGTTTCGCGGCGGTACTCGTTGTCGGTCATTGCGGGCCTCCGGATCGTAGCTGGTTATCGGGGCCCATTCGGCCCGGGTTGAAGATGCCGGCCGGGTCAAGCGCGGTCCGGACGCGGGCCGACAGCGCCGCGAGGGGCGCCGACAGGGGCGGAAACGGCGCGTGGCGCCGGCG
>JBATNB010000512.1:0-2038 GCA_049290135.1 Rhizobiaceae bacterium | reverse complement strand
GTCCTGCGCGGTGCCTCGCTCGACGTGTTCGAGACCGAGCCGCTGCCGACCGAAAGCCGGCTGTGGGATGCGCCGAACCTGTTCATCACGCCGCACGCGGCGGCCTGGTCGCCGCGTTCCGATGTGGTGCGCCATGTGGTCGAACAGATCCGCCGCCATGATGCCGGCCTGGCGTTCGAGCATGTGGTGGAGCGGGCGCGGGGGTATTGAGGATGCCGGCGGTCGCGCTGTTGCGCGCCATCAATGTCGGCGGCAACACGGTCAAGGGTCCGGCGCTGGTCGAGGTGTTCACGGCCCGCGGATTTCCCGGCGCGACCACGCTGCTTGCCAGCGGCAACGTGATCTTCGATCCCGGGACCGCGACCAAAGCTGACGCGGAGGCCCTGATCGAGACCGCAATCGCCACGCGCCTCGGCCTGGAGACGGCGGTGCTCGTGCGCGACCTTGCCGCCATTGATGCGATGATTGCCGGCAATCCGTTCGCGGACGCCGCCCGCGACGATCCCTCTCATCTCGTGGCGATTGCCTTGAAGTCCGCGCCGGCGGCCGGCGCGGAAGCGGCTGTGCACGCCGCCATCCGCGGGCGCGAGCAGGTCCGCATCGTCGCGGACACGCTCTTTGCCCACTATCCCGACGGCATCGGCGTCTCGAAACTCACCCTGCCGGTCATCGAACGCGCGACCGGGGTGACCGGCACCGGCCGCAACTGGACCACCATCGGCAAGATCCGCGACCGGCTCCTTGCCGCTCAGGGCCGGCGGTAGCTCGTCGGCAGCCCGTAGAGCGCGCCGATGCGCTCGATCGCCGGCGCCAGGGGTTCGCGCGTCACGTCCATCGACGCGCCGCTGGCATGGATGATGGTGCGGCCATCGTCGACCACGATCGCGACATGGCCCTTCCAGAACACCAGGTCGCCGCGCCTCAGTCCGTCCCGCCTGCGGTCGATCGCGGTGCCGATGCTGGCCTCCTGCATCGGCGTGTCGCGCAGCACGTTGACGCCGGCCATGCGCATGGCCAGTTGCACCAGCCCGGAGCAATCGACGCCGAATCCGGAGGTCCCGCCCCACAGATAGGGTGTGCCGAGCAATGTCTCCGCCCAGGCGACCGGGTCCTCGCGGCGCGGCTCGATCGGCCGCAGATGCTGCGCCACGATCGCCTCGCCATCGTCGGTGACGGCGTAGGCGGTGCCGCGCGTTTCCGTCATGCCGGTGATCGACACGGCGCTGCCCATCGACAACGGCCGCGACGCCGGCGTCTTCATGTCCGGTTCGCGGTAGGCGAAGGTGCGCGGCGCAC
Organism: Rhizobiaceae bacterium; assembly: GCA_049290135.1. GTDB lineage: Bacteria > Pseudomonadota > Alphaproteobacteria > Rhizobiales > Rhizobiaceae > JADJTR01. The sequence goes on along the minus strand of JBATNB010000512.1, from coordinate 742 downwards.
TCACTTCATGCGTTGCCTTGATGGCGGCCGGCCCGATGTCGGCGCCTCGCACATAGCCGACATAGGAATCGCGCACGCCCTGCACCCAGGACCAGCCGCCCTTCGATTCGAACACCAGGACACGTTCGCCGAGCAGGAACTGCGTATCGAGGCCGGCATCCGGCGACGGCGCGCGGCGGACGTCGAGCACGGCGGCGGTGACCCGCGCCGGCTTGGCCTCGACATAGTGACCGGCCTCGACCTGGCCCTCGAGGCGGAAATCGGCGAGGTCGGGACGGAATGCTCTGAGGCGCGGATCGAGATCGTTCACGTCTGGTCCCTTCGGGCGGCGTCGATGATGCGGTCGCCGAACCGCTCGACGAACAGGGCGCCGTCCAGCGTGCGGCGCACCAGGACGTTGCGGCGGTCGCGTTCGTCGCGGTGGCGCGAGAGTAGCTTGAGACTGCCGAGCGTGTCGAGGGCGCGCGTCACCACCGGCTTGGTGACGTTGAGCCGGGCGGCGAGGCCGCGCACCGTATGAGGCGGCGGCTCGAGATAGACCGTCAGCAGGATCGCGGCCTGCCGGTGCGACAGGTCGGGCTGCCCCTCCCGGGCTTCCTCGGTCGCCACCGCCTGCCAGAGGCGGAGCGCGGCACCGGGCGACAGGATCACGGACATGGCGTTCGGCCCGGTTCGTTACGGTTCCGGATCATCCGCCGAGCCGCACGCCGCGTCAACCGGCGAAACGCGCGCGGATGACGGC
>JBATNB010000511.1:0-5693 GCA_049290135.1 Rhizobiaceae bacterium | reverse complement strand
GTCGTGAGCCTGCTGGCGCCGGCGCTGGCCGCGACACTGGCCTGGCTCGCCATCGCCTTGCCGCGTACCATCCTGGGCGAGGGGCCGCTGGCCGCGGCCCTGGCCCTTCCGGCAATCCTGCTGTTCCTGGCCATGGAAGGTGTCGTTGCCATCGCGCTGCAACGCCTGTTCGCGCGCCTCGCCGGGCGCTCTCCCGATGGCCCGGTGTCGATGCTGCTCCACGACAAGTATGCCGAATTGCCCGGCGTGTGGCGCTGACCCTCAGTCGGTGACGGGAAGGTCGGCGAACACCGCCGGCGACTTCGTCATCTTGGCCTGCACGGCGGCCATCAAATCTTCCGGGCGCAGCATGGCGGCATTCCAGGTCGCGATGTAGTCCAGCCCGTCGGCGACGGAATGGTCGCGCGAGTAGGCAAGGTTGCGCTTGATGCCGGCGATGGCCAGCGGCGACCGCGCCGCGATCCCCTGGGCAAGCTCCATCGCCGTGGCGATCATGGCGGCCCGGTCGTCAAGCACCTGGCTGACAAGCCCGATCGACAGCGCTTCCGCCGCGTCGAACCGCCGGCCGGAATAGGCCAGTTCCGCCGCCACCGAGGGCGAGATCAGCTTGGGCAGGCGTTGCAGCGTACCGACATCGGCCGCCATGCCGATGGCGATCTCCTCGATGGCGAAACGCGAATCGGCCGCCGCCACGCGGATGTCGCAAGCCGTGATCAGGTCGATCGCCCCGCCGATGCAGGCGCCATGGATGGCGGCGATCACCGGGAACGGCGCGCGTTCCAGCGCGGTGAAGGCGTCCTGCAGCCGCCGGATCAGTTCGCGCAGCGCATAGGCCGCCCGCCCGGGCTCGGCGGTCAACAACGCCGCGATCCCCTGGAAGGCGGCAAGGTCCATGCCGCCGGAAAAGTGGCGTCCCTCGCCGGAGATCACCAATGCGCGCACGCCCGGATCGGCCGAAAGCGCCGACACGAGTGCCGGCAATTCGTGCCAGAACGCCTCGGTCATGGCGTTGGCGCGCGCCGGCAGGTTCATCGACAGGTGCGCGACCGCGCCGTCGCGGTTGAGCAGGAAGAATGCGTCGTCGCCGGCCGTGGTCATGTCCGTCCTCATCCGCCGTCCGGGTCGGGGATGACCGCGTCGGGATTGGGCTCGTTGTTCTGGATGATCGTGTTGACGCTGCTCGTCGTCACGATGCGCCACGGGAAGCGCGTGACCGTGTCGACCCAGTATTCGCCGCGCATCGCCGCGCCGGTCGAAGCCAGGGCATAGTCGAGCGTATAATGGTCGACCGTCCTGCCTTCGAACGCGATGCCCGGCGCGCAGGTGATCGCTGTGGCGTTCTCGGCCTGGCGGCGCAGCGCGTCGAAATACGCCGCTTCCGCCGCCTCCGACGTTTCCGACAGCAGCGACCAGGTCTTGCCGCCGTCGGCCGAGGTGTAGAATTTCCGGCCGATCCAGAGGCTTACCGGCACATCGTTCTCGTCGAGCACCAGGCCCCGGTTGTCCGGCGTGGTGATGGCGGTGGACTTGAGCACGAATTCGCCCATGACCGTTTCGGTGTGCTGGGTCATGGCCACCTTGTGGCGCACATCCAGCATCGCGGCGCGGGCGGCGCTTTCGCATTCGGCGTCGGCGGCGGCGGGCGACGCCGGCAGGAATGCCAGGGCAAGATAGACTGCGGGATTCAGACGGGGCATGGCGACCTTTCCGGGCAGGGGGCGCCCAGTGTTTGCCGAACGCGCCGCCTGGTCAAGCCCGCCGGACAGGCTCAGGCCGGAAACGTCGCCGCCAGCCAGGCCCGGCAATCGGCAAGCGCGCGGGCCGTGATGGCGCGCTTCTTCGCCAGCGTCTTGTCCTTGCCGCGGAACCGTCCCTCGAACCCGTCCGGCCGCAGCTTGGTTCCCGCTTCCAGCGGCGGGAACAGGCCGAAATTGATGTTCATCGGCTGGTAGGACCGCTTTCCCGGCTCGTCGTCGCTGGAAAGATGCCCGCCGGTGATGTGGGCGAGCAGGGCGCCGAAGGCGGTGGTTGGCGGTGGCGGAGAGAGGGTTTCGCCAAGGGCCTCCGCAGCCGCGAACCGGCCGGCAAGCAGGCCGACGGCGGCGGATTCGACATAGCCCTCGCATCCGGTGACCTGGCCGGCGAAGCGCAGTTGCGGGCGCGATTTCAGGCGAAGCTGGCCGTCGAGCAGGCGCGGGGAATCGATGTAGGTGTTGCGGTGCAGGCCGCCGAGCCGGGCAAATTCGGCCTGTTCCAGGCCCGGAATCGTGCGGAAGATGCGCACCTGCTCGCCATATTTCAGCTTCGTCTGGAAGCCGACCATGTTGTAGAGCGTTCCCAGCGCATTGTCCTGGCGGAGCTGGACCACGGCATAGGGCTTGACCGCCGGGTTGTGCGCGTTGGTCAGGCCCATCGGCTTCATCGGCCCGTGGCGCAGTGTCTCCGGCCCGCGTTCGGCCATGATCTCGATCGGCAGGCAACCGTCGAAATAGGGCGTGCCTTCCCATTCGCGGAATTCGGTCTTTTCGCCGGCCAGAACCGCGGCGATGAAGCCCTCGTACTGGTCGCGGTCCATCGGGCAGTTGATGTAGTCGCGCCCGGTGCCGCCCGGCCCGGCCTTGTCGTAGCGCGACTGGAACCATGCCACCGACATGTCGATGCTGTCGGTGTGGACGATCGGCGCGATCGCGTCGAAGAAGGCCAGCGCGCTCGCGCCATTTTCCTCGGCGATCGAGCCGGCGAGCGACGGCGCGGTCAGCGGACCGGTGGCGATGATGGTGGAACCCCAACTGGCCGGGGGCAGGGCCTCGACCGCCTCGCGGCGGATCTCGACCAGCGGATGCGTGGCAAGCCGCGCCGTCACGGCATCGGCGAAACCTTCGCGGTCAACCGCGAGCGCGCCGCCGGCCGGCACCTGGTGCGCATCGCCCGACGCCATGATGAGCGAACCCGCCAGGCGCATTTCCGCATGCAGCAGGCCCACGGCGTTGGTTTCGGCGTCATCGGAACGGAATGAGTTGGAGCAGACGAGTTCGGCGAGCTTGTCGGTCATGTGCACCGGTGTCGCCACCGGACCGCGCATTTCGTGGATCACCACGGGGACGCCCCGGCTGGCGATCTGCCAGGCGGCTTCGGATCCGGCGAGACCGCCGCCGACGACATGGATGGGAGAGGGCACCATGGCGCCCGTTTAGGGCGCGGCGGCGGGGAAGACAATTGCTTTCGCCGGAAACGACAACGCCCGCCGGTGGGAGGAGGATACCGGCGGGCGCTGCGTTTTTCAAAGACCGGCCTCGGGAGGAGGAACGGCCGGTCTTCTTTCCGCGAGGCCTGGGAGGAGGAGTGGCCCCGCGAATCCTGCGGTGTGGTTCAGAACGCCTTGCGGGCGACGAACGGGATGTCGGCGCGGCTGATGCCGAGGTCGGTGAGCTCACGGTTGGTGAGGCGGCTCAGCTCCGAAACCGTCTGCCGGTAACGGCGCCAGTTGCGATAGTTGCGGATCAGGTTCATGTCATTCCCTCTTGGGTGCTTTCGATCTTTTCGACAAAGCGGAAGATAGGGTTGTTCGCCCGGGATGAGTAGGGACGATGTTGCATGGCAGCAATGCGGTGTGTGCAATGCAACATTAATCGATTTCAACAGGTGTGGCGGCATTGTGGCGGCGTTGTTTCGTCTCTTCGGCGCCGCTGATTCGATTGGAGCGCCGGGACGCCATTTTCCCTTTGAAGCCGCGTGTGCCGGTGATATAGGACGACGCGCTTTTGAAGCCCCTTGCGGCGCTTCGTGAGCGGGTGTGGTGGAATTGGTAGACACGCTGGATTTAGGTTCCAGTGGCTCGCGCCGTGGGGGTTCAAGTCCCTCCACCCGCACCAGAACGATCCCGGCGGTTCCAAGCTGGCGAATTCCAGGACGGCTGGCGTCCGGCGCCCGGCGAACGCAATTGTGAAGGTAAGGACATGCAGGTCAGCGAAACCCTCAACCAGGGCCTCAAGCGCGAAATCAAGGTCATCGTTCCGGCTTCGGATCTGGAAGGTCGGCTCGCTGCCCGCCTTGATGACGCCAGGGGCAAGGCCCAAATCCGCGGTTTCCGCCCGGGCAAGGTGCCGGCCGGCCACCTGCGCAAGCTCTACGGCAAATCGTTCATGGCGGAGATCGTCAACGAGATCCTCAACGAGACTCCGCGCAGCGTGTTGCACGAACGCGGCGAGAAGGCCGCCATGCAGCCGGAAATCTCGATGACCGAGGACGAGGCCGAAGCCGCCCGCGTTCTCGACGGCAAGGCCGATTTCGAATTCTCCATCGCCTATGAGATCGTGCCGAAGATCGCGATCGTGGATGTCTCCGGCATCGCCATCACCCGCGACGTCTATGACGTTCCCGAGGACGAGGTCGACGAGCAGGTCCTCAAGGTCGCCGAATCCGCGCGGACCTACGAGACCCGCAAGGGCAAGGCCGAGGATGGCGACCGCGTCACCATCGACTATCTCGGCAAGATCGACGGCGAGCCCTTCGATGGCGGCGCCGATTCCGGTTCGCAACTGGTGCTCGGATCCGGCCGCTTCATCCCCGGGTTCGAGGAACAGCTTGTCGGCGTGAAGGCCGGCGACGAGAAGGTCATCAACGTCACGTTCCCGGCGGAATATCCGGCGGCGAACCTGGCCGGCAAGGCCGCCACCTTCGACATCACCGTCAAGGAAGTCGCCAAGCCGGGCAAGCTGGAGCTGACGGACGAGATCGCCAAGTCGCTCGGCATCGAGAGCGCGGAACGGCTGCGCGACGTCGTCCGCCAGCAGATCGAATCGCAGTTCGGGACGATGACGCGCCAGAAGGTCAAGCGTCAGCTGCTCGATGCGCTCGACGGCACCTACCAGTTCGAGGCGCCGTCCAGGCTTATCGAGGCCGAGTTCACCAACATCTGGAACCAGGTGAACCGTGAACTGACCGAGGCCGGCAAATCCTTCGCCGACGAGGACACGACCGAGGACGAGGCGAAGGCGGAATACCAGCGCCTCGCCGAACGCCGCGTTCGCCTCGGCCTGGTGCTGGCCGAGATCGGCGAGCAGGCCGGCGTCACCGTCACCGACGAGGAACTGCAGCGCGCGCTGTTTGCCACCGCCCAGCAATATCGCGGCCAGGAGCAGCAGGTGTTCGACTTCTACCGCAACAACCCCGACGCGCTGGCCTCGCTGCGCGCGCCGATCTTTGAGGAAAAGGTGGTCGACCATCTTCTCGCCCAGGTGTCCGTCACCGACCGCAAGGTGTCGAAGGACGAACTGATGGCCGACGACGAAGATGGCGAAGCCGCCGAAAAGCCCGCCAAGAAGAAGGCGCCGGCCAAGAAAAAGGCCTCCAAGGAGGCCTGAGCGGTCCGCCGCGCGGAGGATCATGATGCCCGGCCATGCGCCGGGCATCGTCGTTTCAGATGAGCCGCATGCCGCGCAGGCTGGCATGCCCGTCGCGCCCGATGATGATGTGGTCGTGGATGACAATGCCGAGCGGTTCGGCCACCGCCACGATCGCCTTGGTCATGTCGATGTCGGCGCGCGACGGCGTGGGATCGCCCGACGGGTGGTTGTGGACCAGAATCACCGCGCTGGCCGAATGCTCAAGCGCGCGGCGCACCACCTCGCGCGGATAGACCGGCGTATGGTCGACCGTGCCTTCGCCCTGGACCTCGTCCGCGATGAGGCCGT
>JBATNB010000510.1:0-6746 GCA_049290135.1 Rhizobiaceae bacterium | reverse complement strand
CTCCTCGTCCGCTCCGCTGCGCGGGGCGCATACGGCGCGGTCGCCGCCATCGCGGATGAAATCGAGGATCTCGTGCACCTGCGGATGCGTGGCGAACTCCGCCGCGACATCCTCCATGCGTTCGCGCAATGTGCCTTCCGGGGCGAACAGCAACCGGTAGGCCCGGCGCAGGTCATGGATGGATTCGCGCGAGAACCCGCGCCGGCGCAGCCCCACCAGATTGAGACCGGCCAGATGCGCACGGTTTCCGACCGCCATGCCGAACGGGATCAGATCGTTCTCAAGCCCGGTCAGGCCGCCGACAAAGGCATGCGATCCGATGCGCGAGAACTGGATGGCCGCCGAACCGCCGCCGAAAATCACATAATCGCCAACGGTGACGTGGCCGGCCAGCATGACATTGTTGGAGAAGATGCAATGGCTGCCGACATGGCAGTCATGGCCGACATGCGAGCCGGCGAGGAAGGCGCAATGGTCGCCGACCACGGTCCTCAGGCCGCCGCCCTCGGTTCCCGGGTTCATGGTGACGCCTTCGCGGATCGTGCATGACGATCCGACCTCGAGCGTCGACGGTTCGCCCCGGAATTTCAGATCCTGCGGCGGGTGGCCGATGGAGGCGAAGGGGTAGATGCGCGTTCCGGCACCGATGGTGGTGCGCCCGGCGACCACGGCGTGCGAGACGAGTTCGACTCCATCGCCAAGCACGACCCGCGGTCCGACGCTGCAGAACGGGCCGATACGCACGCCCGCGCCAAGGACCGCGCCGGGTTCGATAACGGCGGTTGGATGAATGGATGCGGCGGTGCCGCCCGCGGGATCGCTCGCCATGCGTTCAGGCCCGCGCCGCGCCGGGTTCGCCGAGCATGGCGCTCATTTCCGCTTCGCAGCACAGCACGCCGTCCACCTTGGCCTCGCCGCGGAACCACCAGATGTTGCGGCGGCGCGCCAACCGGGTCATGTGGAACTCGACACGGTCTCCCGGCACCACCGGGCGGCGGAACTTCACCTTGTCGATGGTGGCGAAATACACCACCGCCGGGGCATCGCCGCCATGCGCCCGGATGCACAGCGCACCGGCGGTCTGGGCCATGCCCTCCAGCAGGAGCACGCCCGGCATGACCGGGCGTTCGGGAAAATGGCCCTGGAACTGCGGCTCGTTGATGGTGACATTCTTGATGCCGATGCCGCTCTCGTCGCCATTGCAGGCAATGATGCGATCGACCATGAGGAACGGGTAGCGGTGCGGCAGGCTCTTCAGCAATTGCTGGATATCGAGCGTCCCGAGTTCCTGCGTGTTTTCGTCGGTCATTGCCATTCACCCCGCGCCGCGGGCCCCTCACTTGTCTTCGGAACGCCGGCCGATCATCCGGTCGATCGCCACGTGCCGGCGCATCCACTCATGCAGCGGTCGCGCCGGAGCGCCCCCCCATTTCTCGCCGGCCGGCACGTCGGTCATCACGCCCGACTGCGCGGCGATCTGCGCGCCGATGCCGATCCGCAGATGCCCGACCAGTCCGGCCTGGCCGCCGACGGCCACATAGTCGCCAAGCTCCGTCGACCCGGAAATGCCGACCTGCGAGACGATGACGCAGTGCCGCCCGATCGTCACGTTATGTCCAATCTGCACCAGATTGTCGATCTTGGTGCCCTCGCCGACGATGGTGTCGCGATTGGCGCCGCGATCGATCGTGGTGTTGGCGCCGATCTCGACATCGTTCTGGATGATGACGCGCCCGATCTGCGGCACCTTGCGATGCCCGGCCGGCGACATGGCGAAGCCGAAGCCGTCCTGGCCGATGCGGACGCCGGGATGCACGATGACGCGGTCGCCGACAAGCGCGTTGATCACGGTCGCGCCCGGACCGATCGACCCGTTCCGGCCGATCCGCACTTCCGGCCCGATCACGGCATTGGCGCCGATCACCGTGCCGGCGCCGATTTCGGCCCTTGGCCCGATCACCGCGCCGGGGTCGACCACGACGCCGGCTTCCAGCCGGGCCTCGGGATGCACATGCGCGGCCGGAGACACCGCGGTCTCCTCCATCACCGAACCCGGCGACACGGCGTTCGGATACATGCGGGCGAGGGTCTGGGCGAAGGCCTTGTACGGCTCGCCGGTCACCAGCATGGCCAGGCCGGCCGGTGCGCGGTCGGCGTAGCGCTTCGTCACGAAGCAGGCGGCCGCCGCCGTCACCTTGAACTGCGGCAGGTATCTGGCGTTGTCGAAAAAGGCGAGCTGGCCCGGGCCGGCGGTTTCGAGCGGCGCGACGCCGTCGATGCAGGTGGCGGGATCGGCGGCGGCATCCAGCACGGCGCCGGTCCACGAGGCGATGTCGGCAAGCGTCGGGCGGATTGCGCGGCGAAAGAACTGCGGATCGCCCATCAAAGTTTCCCCTGCCGGCCAGATGCCGCCGGCGTCGCTGTAACCGTCCGCCGCCGGAAGCCCCTCGCGGGACGAAGACCGGCGACGGCGACGGCGCGCTTCGTCAGAAGCGCGTCGACATGCCGAAGGAGAAGCGCTGGATCTTGTCGCCGGTCTGCTTGAGAACCGGAACGGCATAGTCGAAGCGCAGCGGACCGAGCGGCGAGGCCCACAGCACCGATGCACCGATCGAGGCGCGCCACGCCATGCCGACGCCGGCATCGGCGAACGCCGTGCCGCCACCGTCATTGCCGGTGCCGTAGAGCGTCGCGGCATCGGCGAACAGCGCACCGCGCAGGCCGTAGCTCATCGGAATGGCCGGCAGCGGGAACTGCACTTCAGCCGAGGCGTTGAAGTAGGTCGTGCCACCGACATGCTCGCCCGTCGCGGTATCGTACGGACCGATGCCATTGTACTTGAAGCCGCGGATCATGCGGTCGTTCGACTGGAACTGGTCGAACACCCGGGTCCGGCCGTCACCGAACGCCTGCATGTAGCCGGCACCGGCGGCGAGCACGCCGACGACATCCTGCTCTTCCATCAGCGTCTTGTAGTAGGTGCCACGCGCCGTCAGCTTGACGAAGCGCGCATCGCCCCAGATGCCCGCGCCCTCGGCGCCGAACCGCGCATAGAGGCCGTCGCGCGGGTTGTTCATGTTGTCGATCGAATTCCACACCAGCGCGCCGGTGACGGACGATTTCAGCCACGGGCTCGCCGCGATGCCGTTGGCGACCGATGCGGCGATCGTGCAATCGCCGAAGACGGCGTCGGCATTGTCGTTACAGCCCGAATTGTAGGCGTAGATGTCGCGCGTGAGGTTGTACGACAACGTCGCCGACAGCGATTCGGTGATCGGCGCGGCGGTGCGCAGCGTGAAACCGGTCGTCTCGACGTCGTAGCGGCTTTCCTTGGTGGTGTTGCGCTCGATGTCGAAGCCGACAGCGATGCGATGACCGAGGAAATAGGGCTCGGTGAAGGACAATGCGTAGGAGCGCGTATCCTTGCCGCCGCCGACGGCGACCTTCACGAACTGGCCGCGCCCGAGGAAGTTCTTCTCGGTGACCGAAATCTCCACCGAGAAGCCGGCCTTCTGCGTCGCCGTGTCGCCGGTGGCGTAACCGGCGCCAACGGAGAATTCGCCGGTGGACTGCTCCACCACGTCGACGACCAGCACCACCTGGTCGGCTTCCGAGCCGGGCGCGGTGGCGATGTTGACCGACTGGAAGAAGCCGAGCGCCTCGAGCCGGCGCTTGGCGCGCTGCACCAGCACCTGGTTGAAGGCATCGCCCTCGGCGAGGTCGAACTCGCGGCGGATGACATAGTCACGCGTCCGGTCGTTGCCGCGGATCTCGATGCGCTCCACATAGGTGCGCGGACCCTGGTCGATCGTGTAGGTGACGGAGATCGTGCGGTTCTCGAAATCGCGGTCGCCGCGCGGGGTGACCTGCGCGAACGCGAAACCCTTGCCGGCCACGCGCTCGGTGATGCCGATGATGGTGTCCTCGACATCCTTGGCGCTGTAGACATTGCCTTCGCGCGTTTCCACCATCGAGCCGAGATCGTTGGCGTCGATGCCCTCGACCGTGCTCTCCACGGTGATCGGGCCGAAGCGATAGCGCTCGCCCTCCTCCACCGTCACGGTGATGGTGTACTTGTTGGAGGCCTCGTCGAGTTCGGCCACCGACGAGATCACCTGGAAGTCGGCATAGCCGCGATTGTAGTAGAAGCGGCGCAACGCCTCCTCGTCGGCCTGCAGCTTGGCTTCGTCATAGACGTCGTCGCGCGACAGCCAGGACATCAGGCCCGACCTGCGCGTCGTCAGCACGTCGGCCAGCCGACGATCGGAGAACGCGCTGTTGCCGATGAAATTGACGGAGGAAATCTTGGTCCGGCCGCCTTCGCTGATCTCGAAGACAACGTTGACGCGCCCTTCCCCGAGTTCGATCGCCTGCACCGAAACCGTCACGTCGGAACGGCCGATCTTGCGATAGGCCTCGCGCACGGCTTCCGCATCCTGCTCGATCGCATCGGGATTGTAGACGCCGCGCGGCTGCACCTGCACCTTGCCGGCGAGGTCGACATCCTTGATCTTGCGGTTGCCCTGGAACAGGACCTGGTTGACGACCTGGTATTCCTGCACGATCACGACCAGCGCGCCGCCGATCTGGTTGATCTGCACATCGGCGAACAGGCCGGTGGCGAAAAGCCGCTTCAGCGCCTCGTCGATATCGCCGGCAGAGAACGACCGGCCCGGCCGGATGCCGACATAATCGACGATCACCGACGAATCGACACGGACATTGCCGCGCACTTCGATTCGCGAAACAGTCGCCGCCTGGGCGGCCGTCGCGGTCAACAGAACCAGCGTAGAGGCCCCGGTGGCGGCCAAACCGGCCGAAAATGCCACCGCGGAGACCGCAGCCATCAATTTCCTGGATGCCTTCATCGGGCTTATGGACCTTCTTCTTCTCGATGTCCCCACACGAGAAAACCAGGCGCGCCTGGGCGCCACGCATCGTATTACCCGGTTTTTCCCTACACGCAAGGCTTTGGGTTAATTTGCGTTTACTAATCCTGACGGCGTGGCGCGGAGGTCACGCAAATGCGTCCGGATGGTAAACGGAACGTCACTCCGACCCTCCCTTTCAGCAGCCGAACAGGTCATTCCAGAATACGAACGCCATGAAGGCCAGGACCAGAAAAAATCCGATCCGGTAGACGAAATCCATCGCCGCCGGCGGCACGGGGCGGCCGATCGCCGCCTCCACGGCATAAAACGCCAGATGCCCGCCGTCGAGCGGCGGCAATGGCACCAGGTTGAGCACGCCGATGCCGATCGACAGCATGGCAATCAGCTGGACGAGCCAGGAAAAGCCCTTGTCGGCGGCCTTGCCGGCCATGTCGGCGATCTTCACCGGGCCGCCGAGCTGGCACTTGTCCTCGCGCCCGGCCACGAACCGCTTGAGGAAATCGAATGTCCGCGCGATGACGAACCCGGTTTCCTTGACCGCCTCCACGAACGCCGCCGGCGGCGACAATTCGACCACGCGCGGATTGCCCATGGCCTCGTCGCTGGCCACGCCGATCAGGCCGACCTTGACGACATTGCCGAGCGCGTCGGTCTGCTCCTTGGCCTCGGGCGTAGCCGTGACCGTGACTTCCTTGCCGTCGCGCAGGACGACGATCACCAGCGGTTCGCCGGCGCGCGCCGAAACGATGCGCTGCACGTCGGTGAAGGTCTCGATCCTGACGCCGTCGACCACGACGAAGCGGTCTCCCGGCAGCAATCCGGCGGCTTCGGCGGGACTGCCCGGCATCACCTTGGCCACCACGGGCTCGGATTCGAACTTGCCGTAGATCATGAACATCACGGCGAAAACCGCGACGGCGAGGATGAAATTCGCCATCGGACCGGCAAACACCGTCGCGGCGCGCTTCCAGACCGGCTGGGTCGGAAAGGCAATGCGCTTTTCCTCCTCGGTGAGTTTTTCCACTTCCGCCGCGTCCGGCTCGCTGGCGGCCCCGCCGTCGCCGACAAAGCGGACGTAGCCGCCGAGCGGGATGGCAGCGATGCGCCAGCGCGTGCCCTTGCGGTCATTCCAGGCCAGCAATTCGGGCCCGAAGCCGATGGAGAAGGTCTTCACGCCAATGCCGCACCAGCGTCCGACGAGGAAATGGCCCATCTCGTGCACGAACACGACGACGACGAGCACGAACACGAACGCCAGCAGGGTTCCGGCAAGCGGGCCGGCCGCGCCGGCGATGCCGGTGAGAAAATCGTTCAAATCCCCTGCTCCGCTTGTCGGTCTCCCACCGGACTTGCGGTCCGAAGCGGGCGAAATGGTGGCGTCATTGAATCAGGCCGGGCACGGCGCCCGAAATCGATGCGATCAGGTAGAGCGCCACCGCGGCCACCGCAAGCCCGTCGATCCGGTCCATGACGCCGCCATGGCCGGGGATGAAGTTGCCGGAATCCTTGACGCCGAAATGGCGCTTGAAGGCGGATTCGGCCAGGTCCCCGATCTGCGAGACCACCGAGAGCGCGATGGCCGGCACCAGGATGGCCGGCAGCGCCAGGGCCGGCAGGACGAAGGCAAGTGCGACCACCGCCAGCACCGCGAACACCGTGCCCCCCACCGCGCCGCTCCAGGTCTTGCCCGGCGAGATGGCCGGCGCGAGCTTCGGTCCGCCGATGGCGCGGCCGGTGAAATAGGCAAAAATGTCCGTCGCCCACACGGCCGCGAACAGGAACAGGATCGCGGCGAACCCCGACGGGCCGTCGCGCAGCGACGAGAACGCGATCGCCGGCAGCAACGCATACGCC
>JBATNB010000509.1:0-4578 GCA_049290135.1 Rhizobiaceae bacterium | reverse complement strand
GGCCAGTTGCGCCTCCAGTTCGGCGACGCGCTTGCGGGCGAGATCAATTTCGGCCGCGGCGACGGCCGCTGCCGACCTGGCGTCGGCGAGGGCCTTTTCCAGATCGGCGATCTGCTTGCCGGCGGTGCCGGCATCCGAAAGCGCCTTTTCCAATTCGGCGATCCGCGCCTTCGCCGCCGCCGATTCCTCGCCAGCCCGGCCGATGGTGGCTTCGAGATCGGCGATCCGGGCGTCGGAAGCCCGTGCCGCATCGCCGGCCTTGGCGAGCGCTGCTTCGAGATCGGCAATGCGTCCGGCATCCGGGTTGGTCGCGCGCGCGGTGATTTCAGGCGTCCAGCCGGCGCCAAGTCCCGCGGCAACCGGCCCGGCACGGTCTTCCGCCGTCACGCCCTTGAGGAAGGATTTGGCCCCCTCGAGCGCCATCGAGCCGAAATCGAGGCCGGCCAGCGCCTTCGCACCGCCGGATGCGCGCTCGGCCCAATCGGCGCCGAGGCCGCCATCGCGAATGGCGAGGCGGTCGACGACCGAGGATGCGCCGGCGGACAGGGCATCGATGACGGATTTGCGGGTGGCTTCGCTGTCCACTTCGCCGGTGGCGACGACGGCGCCGTCCGGGGTCTTGACCGCCATGAGGCGTCCGGGCGCGTCGGGCGCGCCGGGTCCGTTGACGACGACACTCCAGCCCTGGTTGGCCGCCATCGCGCCGACATCTTCGGCCACGGCCTTGTCGCCGGTCACGCCCGACACCACGGTGCGCGCGGAGGTCACGAGCGCGGAACCGGCATCCAGGCGTGAGAGCGCGCCAAGCGCGTCGCCGAGCGAACCCATCTCGCCGGATGCGGCATTGCCGGCGACGTCGAGCCGATCGTCGATCGCGCCGGTGAACGCCGATTTCGCCGCCGCGACGACCTGGTCGTGCGCCGCGCCGGAGGGCACGGTCCCGGTGAGCGAGAGGCTGCCGTCGGCGGACTTGTAGGCGCCGATCCAGGACGCGACACCGGCCACGGCCTTGGGGATGGTCAAGCCGTCATACGGCCCGAGCGCGCCCCAGACCCTATCGGCGGTCGACAGCGCCTTCGCCTTCGCCGCTTCGTCCGGCGCCACGCCGCGCAGGGTCACGAAGCGTCCGTCGACATCGGTCTCCACGCCCGGAAGGATTTTTTCCACTTCGGCGGATGTGCGGGCGCGGATGTCCGCCTCGATCTCAGGTGCCTTGACGGTCATGGCCCGCCAACCGAGAATCACGGCAAGCAACGCCCAGACCAAACCGATGATGGCACGCATGTCGACCCCCCGAAGCTGTGCATTCGGCGACTGGTTAACACGCAAATTCCCGACGGATAAGAGGGAAAAGCAGTATTAAAAAACGCTAATACATTGAATCGTCATGATCTTTGCGCCGCGTCAAGCTGCTCGAGCTCATCGATGAGATCGGAAATCATGGACAGGCCGCGGGCCCAGAAACCCGGATCGCCGGGATTGAGGCCGAACGACGCAATCAACTCGTCGTAGGGCCGCGAACCGCCCGCCGACAGCATGTCGAAATAGCGATCCTCGAAGCCGGGCTGGCCGGAACGGTAGATCGCATAGAGCGAGTTCACGAGGCAATCGCCGAAGGCATAGGCATAGACATAGAATGGCGAATGGATGAAGTGCGGGACGTAGCACCAGAAATTCTCGTAGCCGGGTCCCAGGCGCACCGAGGGGCCGAGGCTCTCGGCCTGTACCGACATCCACAGTTCGCCGATGCGCTCGGCGGTGAGTTCGCCCGACCGGCGTTCCTCGTGCACCAGGCGCTCGAAGGCGTAGAAGGCGATCTGGCGGACAACCGTGTTGATCATGTCCTCGACCTTCTGGGCCAGCATCGCCCTGCGCCGCCGCGGATCGTCCGCCTTGTCGAGCAATGAGCGGAAGGTCAGCATCTCGCCGAACACCGAGGCCGTTTCGGCAAGGGTGAGCGGCGTCGACGCCATCAGCGCGCCCTGGCCACCGGCCAGCACCTGATGCACGCCATGCCCGAGTTCATGGGCGAGCGTCATGACATCGCGCGGGCGGCCGAGATAGTTGAGCAACACGTAGGGGTGGGACGACGGCACGGTCGGATGCGCGAAGGCGCCGGGCGCCTTGCCGGGCCGTGCCGGCGCATCGATCCAGTTGCGCGCGAAGAAGTCCTCGGCGATCGCCGACATCTTCGGCGAGAACGAACCGAAGGCGTCGAGTACGGTGCCCCGCGCCTCGTCCCAGCCGATGGTCGTGGCCGGGGCATCCGGCAGCGGGGCGTTGCGATCCCAGTAATCCAGCCGGTCCTTGCCGAGCCAGCGCGCCTTCATGGCGTAGTAGCGGTGGGAGAGGCGCGGATAGGCGTCCCGGACCGCGGCGGCGAGGGCATCGACGGTGGCGCGGTCGACGCGATTGGACAGGTGGCGGGCGTCGGCGACATCGGCGAACCCGCGCCAGCGATCGGCGATCTCCTTGTCCCTGGCCAGCGTATTCGTGATCAGCGTGAAGAGCCGGATGTTGCGGGCGAACACGGCGGCCAGCGCCTCGGCGGCGGCGCGGCGCTCGGCTTCGTCGGGATCCTGCAGCCGGTGCAGCGTGGCCTCGAGGGCGAGTTCGGCGCCGCCAACCGAAAAGCGCAGCTCCGCCATGGTTTCGTCGAACAGGCGGTTCCATGCGCCATGACCGGTCACCGACTTTTCGTGGAACAATTGCTCGACACGGTCCTCCAGCTGGTAGGGGCGTTCCTTGCGGGCATCGAGAACCCAGGGCCGGAAGTGCGCGAACTTGCCGTCGAGCGTGAACGCCCGGTCCACGACCGTGTCGGCGAGGCGGTTGAGTTCCAGCGTGAAGAAGACGAGGTGAGACGACGCGTCGGTCATGCGCGCCTGCACGTCGCCGTAGAACTTGGCATTGCGCGGGTCGGCCATGTCGCCGGCGAACACCAGGCCGGCATAGGAAACGATGCGGCCGATGCGTTCCTCAAGCGCCTCGAACGAAGCCATGACCGCGCCGAGCCCCTGCTCGCCGGTCTGGCCGGCGGCATCGGCCAGCCGGCCCTTCCAGCGGGCCTCGAAAGCCTGCGCCTCGCTCGCGGCGAGGTCGAGATCGGCCGCCAGCGCCGGGCTGTCGATGGAGGCGTAGAGATCGCCGAGATCCCAGGTCGGCAGGCCTTCCAGCCCGTCACGGGCGGCTGTTGCATCCGGCATTCTCGGGGTCCTCCGCGTCGCGGCAACGATTCGTTTACCGCCTTCGTTGGTCTGCCTTTTATTAAGTTGTGCCAAAGCGATCCAGACAGGTCGAATTCCGGCCGCGATGGAACGCAAGCATGACGGCGACCATACTCATCATCGACGACGATCCTGTGCAACGCCGATTGCTCGACGCGGCGCTGACGCGTGGCGGCCACCGGACGCTGCAGGCGGGAAGCGGCGAAGACGGCCTTGCGATCCTGTCCGGGCCGGAAGGCGGTTCCATCGCCGCGCTTGTGCTCGATCTCGTCATGCCCGGCCTCGACGGGATCGGCGTGCTCGAGCGCCTGCGCGAGACCGGCTCGACCGTTCCGGTCATCGTCCAGACCGCGAAGGGCGGCATCGAGACCGTCGTAGGCGCCATGCGCGCCGGCGCCTTCGACTTCGTGGTCAAGCCGGTTTCGCCGGAGCGCATCCAGGGCGCAGTCGCCGCGGCGATCAAGGTGAGCGCGCGGACCGGCCAGCCGGCACGGAAGCGCGGCCCCGGCCGCATCGCCTTCACCGAGATCATCTCGTCCAGCCCGGCGATGGAACGCACGCTGCGGCTCGCGCGCAAGGCCGGCGAAACGACGATCCCGGTGATGATCGAGGGCGAGTCGGGCGTCGGCAAGGAATTGCTGGCCCGCGCCATCCAGTCCGCCGGAGACCGGCGCGGCAAGCCGTTCGTCACCGTCAATTGCGGCGCCATACCTGCCAATCTGGTGGAGAGCATCCTGTTCGGCCACGAAAAGGGCAGTTTCACCGGCGCGACCGAGCGCCATGTCGGCAAGTTCGCCGAAGCCGATGGCGGCACGCTGTTCCTCGACGAGGTCGGCGATTTGCCGGTGGACGTACAGGTCAAGCTGTTGCGCGCGGTGCAGGAGGGCGAGGTCGATCCGGTCGGCTCGCGCCAGACCCTCAAGGTCGACATCCGCATCATTTCGGCCACGCACCGCGATCTGGCCGAACGCGTGCGCCAGGGCCTGTTCCGCGAGGACCTGTATTACCGCCTCAACGTGTTTCCGATCCGCGTGCCGCCGCTGCGCGAACGGCGCGACGATATCGGCCGGCTGATCGACCACTTCATCCGGCGCCATGCGGCGGAGGCCGCGGGCTCCGGAGTGACGGGGATTTCGGCGCCGGCCCTGGCCATGCTGGCCGCGCATGACTGGCCGGGAAACATCCGCGAACTGGAAAACGCGGTGTTCCGCGCGCTCGTCCTGGCCGAGGGGCCGGTCCTGACGGAGGCGGAATTCCCGCAGATCGCGGCGCATGTCGACGGCGTCGATTTCGCCGCCATCGCGGTGCGCGCGCTGGACGCGCCGGGTGCCGATCCGGTGGGGGACCCGAT
>JBATNB010000508.1:0-4071 GCA_049290135.1 Rhizobiaceae bacterium | reverse complement strand
CGCTGACCCTGTTTGCCGCCGGCTTCGTCGCCGCGCTCGCCGGCGCCGGGCACGCGCAGGTGGTCGCCGCGGTGCGCCATCCGATCGTCGCCGTGCTTCTCATCCTGATGATCGCCTCCGTCACCGTGCACATGCGCATCGGCGTCAAGGAGGTCATCGAGGACTATGTCCATGGCGAGATGACCAAGCTGATCGCGGTTCTCGCCTCGACGGCCTTTTCCGCGCTCGTCGGCGGCGTCAGCATCTTCGCCATTCTCAAGATCGCATTCGGAGGCTGACAGCATGGCCGGAACGGCGTCCATCGGCGGCGGGGCCTACGCCTTTGTCGACCATTCCTTCGACGTCGTGGTCGTCGGCGCCGGCGGCGCCGGCCTGCGCGCCACGCTCGGCATGGCCGAGCAGGGGCTGAGGACGGCCTGCATCACCAAGGTGTTCCCGACCCGCAGCCACACCGTCGCCGCGCAGGGCGGCATCGCCGCCTCGCTCACCAACATGACGCCGGACAGCTGGCAGTGGCACCTCTACGACACCGTCAAGGGCTCCGACTGGCTCGGCGATGTCGATGCCATGCAGTACCTCGCCATGGAGGCGCCGGCCGCCGTCTACGAGCTGGAGCATTACGGCGTGCCGTTCTCGCGCACCGGCGATGGCCGCATCTACCAGCGCCCCTTCGGCGGTCACATGCAGAACTATGGCGAAGGCCCGCCCGTGCAGCGCACCTGCGCGGCCGCCGACCGCACCGGCCACGCCATCCTGCACACGCTCTACGGCCAGTCGCTGAAGCACAATGCCCAGTTCTACATCGAGTATTTCGCGCTCGACCTGATGATGGCCGAGGACGGCCGCTGCACCGGCGTGATCGCGTGGAACCTCGATGACGGCACCATCCACCGCTTCGCCGCCAAGATGGTGGTGCTGGCGACCGGCGGCTATGGCCGCGCCTATTTCTCCGCCACCTCCGCCCACACCTGCACCGGCGACGGCGGCGGCATGATCGCCCGCGCCGGCCTGCCGCTGCAGGACATGGAGTTCGTGCAGTTCCACCCGACCGGCATCTATGGCGCCGGCTGCCTGATCACCGAGGGCGCGCGCGGCGAGGGCGGCTATCTGGTCAATTCCGAGGGCGAGCGCTTCATGGAGCGCTACGCGCCCTCGGCCAAGGACCTCGCCTCGCGCGACGTCGTCTCGCGCTGCATGACCATGGAAATCCGCGAGGGCCGCGGCGTCGGCAAGGGCAAGGACCACATCTACCTGCACCTCGACCATCTCGATCCGGCGGTGCTTGCCGAGCGCCTGCCCGGCATCTCCGAATCGGCCATGATCTTTTCCGGCGTCGACGTGACCCGGGAGCCGATCCCGGTGCTGCCGACCGTGCACTACAACATGGGCGGCATCCCGACCAACTATTGGGGCGAGGTGCTGAACCCGACGAAGAAGGATCCCGATGCCGTCGCCCCCGGGCTGATGGCGGTGGGCGAAGCCGGCTGCGCCTCGGTGCACGGCGCCAACCGGCTCGGCTCCAACTCGCTGATCGACCTTGTCGTCTTCGGCCGCGCCGCGGCGATCCGCGCCGGGCAGATCATCGACCGCGCCGCGCCCGTGCCGCCGGTGGATGCGAAGGCGTCGGACAGGATCATGGACCGCTTCGACCGGCTGCGCCATGCCGGCGGCCGCACGCCGACGGCGGCGCTGCGGGCGAAGATGCAGAAGACCATGCAGGAGGACGCGGCCGTGTTCCGCACCGCCGAGTCCCTGCAATCGGGTGTTCGCCGCATGACGGCGCTGTGGGGCGAACTGCCCGACATCAAGGTCACCGACCGCTCGCTGATCTGGAATTCCGACCTGGTGGAGACGCTGGAGCTGGAAAATTTGATGGCCAACGCCATTACGACCGTGGTCTCGGCCGAGGCGCGCAAGGAAAGCCGCGGCGCGCATGCGCGCGAGGATTTCCCCGACCGCGACGACAAGGCCTGGCGCAAGCACACGCTGGCAAATGTCGACGCCACGGGCAAGGTGACGCTCGGCTACCGCCCGGTGCACACCGAACTGATCGCCGACGGCATCGATCTGGCCAGGATCGCGCCGAAGAAGCGGGTGTATTGAGGGATCTGACCATGGTTGAACTCACCCTCCCGAAAAACTCCCGCCTCACCCAGGGCAAGATTTGGCCGAAGCCCGAGGGCGCCGCCAGCCTGCGCGAGTACCGCATCTACCGCTGGGACCCGGATACGGGCGAAAACCCGCGCATCGACACCTATTTCGTCGATCTCGACGATTGCGGGCCGATGGTGCTCGACCACCTGCTGTGGATCAAGAACACGATCGACCCGACCCTGACGCTGCGCCGCTCCTGCCGCGAGGGCGTGTGCGGCTCCTGCGCCATGAACATCGACGGCATGAACACGCTGGCCTGCACGCGCGGCGCCGACGACATCAAGGGCGCCGTCAAGGTCTATCCGCTGCCGCACATGCCGGTGGTCAAGGACCTCGTGCCCGACCTGAAGAATTTCTATGCCCAGCACCGCTCCATCGAGCCGTGGCTGAAGACGGTCTCGCCGGAGCCGGCGAAGGAGTGGCTGCAGAGCCACGAGGACCGCCAGAAGCTCGACGGCCTCTACGAGTGCATCCTGTGCGCCTGCTGCTCCACCTCCTGCCCGTCCTACTGGTGGAACGGCGACCGCTATCTCGGCCCCGCCGTGCTGCTGCAGGCCTATCGCTGGATCATCGACTCCCGCGACGAATCGACCGGCGACCGCCTCGACAATCTCGAGGACCCGTTCCGGCTCTACCGCTGCCACACCATCATGAACTGCACCCAGACCTGCCCCAAGGGCCTCAACCCGGCCAAGGCGATCTCCGAGATCAAGAAGATGATGGTGGAACGGCGCGTCTGACACCGCCTTTTGTTCCTTCGCCGCAAGGCCGACGCCGATCCGGGTAGGGGCAGGTCGCCCCGGCGCTCCACAGGCCTTGCCAAGTGCATGCGCCCCAGTACCCTTGCACTTGGCCTTCCCCTCGTGGTTCGACACGGGCCTTTGGCCCGGCTCACCATGAGGGGAAAGGGCACCGTCTTCGTCATTCAGCGGCCGCTTCCCCTTCTTCGTCATTCCGGGGCCGCTTCCCCTCCCTCGTCATTCCGGGGCCGCGTCCTCCCCTCCTTCGTCATTCCGGGGCCGCGTCAGCGGAACCCGGAATCCATGCCTGAACGGAACGACACGCACCGGCGGTCGCGATTATCCTTCACCGCCCGGACATGGATTCCGGGTTCGGTGTTTCACACCGCCCCGGAATGACGATGCGACGGGTCGAGCGTCTCGTACCCCCACCCCTTGCCCCTCCCCACAAGGGGGAGGGGAAATGGCGCCCCTTCAACCTCCCCTTGTGGGGAAGTCGGACCGCAGGTCCGGGTGGGGGTAAATTTCCCTTGCGCTCCAATACCTTGCCAAGTGCATGCGCCCCGATACCCTTGCACTTGGCCTTCCCCTCGTGGTTCGACACGGGCCTTTGGCCCGGCTCACCATGAGGGAAAATGGGCGGTGCCCTCGTCACTCCGGGGCCGCTTCCCCTCCCTCGTCATTCCGGAGCCGCGTTTTCTTTCCTTTCGTCATTCCGGGGCCGCGAAGCGGAACCCGGAATCCATGCCTGAGTGGAACGACACGCACCGGCGGTCGCGATTATCCCGCACCGCCCGGACATGGATTCCGGGTTCGCCGTTCCGGCGCCCCGGAATGACGATGCGACGGGCCGTGCCCGCAATACCCCTACACTTGACCTTCCCCTCATGGTGAGCCGGGACGAAGTCCCGTGTCGAACCACGAGGGGAAGGAGCGACTCCCTTCCTTTCGTCATTCCGGGGCCGCGCATTGGCGCGGAACCCGGAATCCATGCCTGAACGGACGGGAATGCACCGGCGTTCGCGCCCATTTCATCCACGTCCTTTCCCCCTCGCCTATCCTTGCCCCACGTCCCTCACGGGAAGCCGGGTGCGCGCCGGCCATCGTGGCGAGGGATGCGGTGCCGGGTTGGCCGTGCCGGTTGCACGGTCCGGGTATCCCCCGAAGCCCGGGTCGT
>JBATNB010000507.1:0-4197 GCA_049290135.1 Rhizobiaceae bacterium | reverse complement strand
GCGCTGGTGGAACCCGTTCGGCCGCTGACGCCAGGCGCGTTCAGCGGAACGCGCCGGGAAGGGCAAGCGGATTGTCGGTGAGCGCGGCGCGATCGGGGCGATCGATGCCAGGCCCTTCGAGGAACGCCGCGAACACGTCCCGGATCGATTTCTCGTCGAGATCGCGCCCGATCAGCACAAGCTGCACGCCGTCCAACCCGTCAGGAAGGCGGCCGAGCCGCGTCGGCGGCGCCAAGGCGCGGCGAACCGCCTGGACAATCAGCGGACGGTCCGGATCGTCTGCGGTGCGGCACAATCCCTTCATGCGCAGCAGGCCATCGCCATGCGCCGACAGCACGAGGTCGAGAAACAGCCCGAAGGCCAGACGGTCGACCGGCCGGTCGTGGACAAGGACGAAACTGCGCACCGCGTGATCGTGCGGGCCGTGATGGTGGTGCCCGTGCCCATGATGGTCATGGTCGTGGTCATGATGGTGGCCGCCATGGG
Source organism: Rhizobiaceae bacterium (assembly GCA_049290135.1). Lineage (GTDB taxonomy): Bacteria > Pseudomonadota > Alphaproteobacteria > Rhizobiales > Rhizobiaceae > JADJTR01. The sequence continues at coordinate 3,711 of JBATNB010000507.1, read as the reverse complement.
CCGCAGGCGCGCCAAGCCGCGCCGGGCTGAAACCGGCGTCCATGGCCAGGGCGGCGGCATCCTTAATGTCGTCGCCGCGCAGGATCGGCGCCAGCGGATTGAGCTGTCGCAATCGTTGAACGAGCGCACCAGTGGCGCGCGCATCCGCGCCCGCGGTCTTGGACAGCACGATCCGGTCCGCCAGCGCGGCCTGGACGACCGATTCGGGGTGCTCGTCGAGGGTCAGCGCGCCGTTGAGCGCATCAACGACCGTCACCACCGCGTCGAGCCTGATCGCGGCGGCCAGGGCGGGATGGCCGATGATGGAGCGGATGACCGGCGCCGGATCGGCCAGTCCCGTGGTCTCGATGACGATGCGCGAGAGCGGCCGGATGCGGCCGGTCTGCATGCGGTCGATGAGATCGGCAAGCGTCTCGGACAATTCCGAACCCATGGTGCAGCACAGGCAGCCGCCCGACAACTCGATCAGGGCGTCGCCGGAGGCTTCGACCAGATGGTTGTCGACCCCGACGTCGCCGAACTCGTTGACGATGACGGCGGCGTCGGCGAGCGCCGGGCCCTTGAGCATGCGGTTGAGCAGCGTGGTCTTGCCGGCGCCGAGGAAGCCGGTGAGCAACGTGACGGGGACGGGGAAGGTCATGAGGGTCAGCCTGCCTGCGTGGCGCCGCCAGGCCCGTCGACAGGCCTTGGCGTCGGGATCGGGACCGCCTTGGCCGGCTCCAGCGCGATGATCGGCGTCCCTTCCGCCCCGCCGAGGCCGACCAGGATGACCTTGGGCGGGCTGGCCGGTTCGTGCAGGAACGGCGAATTGAGCTTCTCGGGCTCGGCGGCTTCGGAGGCTTCCGGCTTCTTTTCGCCCTGCTGCTTGACCGGCTTGGGGCAGACAATGTCGCGGCGGTCCGGGGCAATGCCGGACGGTCCGGCAAGCGCGGCCAGGGCGGTTCCGTCGCGGGCCGGCTGGGCGAAGCCGCGCGCCAGAAGCTCGGCGGCCTTCTCGGTGCGTTCATTGCCGGATGCCGCGCCCAGCACCACGGCAATCAGCGTGCGGCCGTCGCGCGTGGCCGTGCCCGCCAGATTGAACCCCGACGAGCACACGAAGCCGGTTTTCATGCCATCGGCGCCATCGAAGCGGCCGATGAGCTGGTTGTAGGTCTTCAGCATCTTCTTGCCGTCGCTGATGGCCTCGATGCGGAAATAGGGCGCGTGCTCGGGGAATTCGGTCCGGATGGCGGTCACGAGAAGGGCAAGGTCGCGCGCGGTGGTGACATTGGCGGGATCGTGCAGCCCGTTCGGATTGACGAAGTGCGTGGCCGCCATGCCGAGGCGGCGCGCCTCGTCGTTCATGCGGGCGACGAAGGCCGGCTCGGACCCGGCGATATTCTCGGCGACCGCCACGGCGATGTCGTTGGCCGACTTGACGATCATCATCTTGAGCGCGTTGTCGAGCGTCATGACGGAGCCCGGCTTGTAGCCCATCTTGGCCGGCGGCTTCTTCGCCGCGCTGCGCGTGACCAGGACCGGCGATTTCAGCGTGAACTCGCCGGCGCGAATGGCGCGGAACGTCACATAGGCCGACATCAGCTTGGTCAGTGACGCCGGATGCCAGGCCTGGAGCGCATCTTCCGCGGCAAGCACGCGCCCGGTGCCCATGTCGACCAGGATGAACGGCCCGGCCGCCGCCGGCAACGCCGCGCCGGCAAGGCCAGCGGTCAAGATCAGAGACAGAAGTCGATTTCGCATTCTGCGTCCTTGGTGGTCGGCCTTCGGGGTTGCGGTGCCGGCCCGCGGCGGCCTAACGTGGCGGCAACGGGCAAGGGCGCAATAGATAGCGCATGTGACCTGAAAAAGGCAAAGCGGCCACGCGCCGCGCAGCGGGAGACATCGATGCCGGTCATCAATCGCGCGGCGGAGCTTGCGCCGGAAATCGCCGAATGGCGCCGCGCCCTGCATGGCATGCCGGAACTCAATTTCGATCTGCCGAGGACCTCGGCCTTCGTGGCGGACAAGCTGCGCTCGTTCGGCGTGGACGAGGTGGTGACCGGCATGGCGCAATCGGGCGTCGTGGCGGTGGTGCGCGGCCAGCGTGGCGAGGGTCCGGCCATCGGGCTCAGGGCCGACATGGATGCGCTGCCGATCAACGAGGCATCCGGCGTCGACTGGTCGTCCATGTCGCCGGGGCGCATGCACGCCTGCGGCCACGACGGCCATACCGCGATGCTGCTCGGCGCGGCGCGGCACCTTTCGGAAACGCGGAATTTCGCCGGCACGGCCGTCTTCATCTTCCAGCCGGCCGAGGAGGGCGGCGGCGGCGGGCGGGTGATGGTGGAAGAGGGCCTGATGGAGCGCTTCGGCATTTCCCGGGTGTTCGGCATGCACAACATGCCCGGCGTGCCGCTCGGCACGTTCGCCATCCGGCCGGGCGCGATCATGGCATCCACGGCGGAATTCACCATCACGATCCGCGGCAAGGGCGGCCACGCGGCGATGCCGGACCGCACGATCGACCCGATCGTGGCGGCGAGCCAGATGGTGCTCGGGCTGCAGACGATCGTGTCGCGCAACGCCGATCCGGTGGAGGCGCTGGTGGTGTCGGTGACCAAGTTCCACGCCGGCGATGCCTACAACATCATCCCGGAAACCGCCGAGATCGCCGGCACCGTGCGCACGTTGAAGAAGGACCTCGCGGCGCTGGCCGAATCGCGCATCCGCGCGCTCGTGGCGGGCATTGCCGCGGCGACGGGCACCGAGGCCGACCTCGACTATGACGCCAACTATCCGGTCACCTACAATCACGAGGCCGAGACCGAATTCGCCATCGGCGTAGCCCGCGATGTCGTGGGCGAGGCCAACGTCAATCCGGCGGTGCCGCCGACCATGGGCGGGGAGGACTTCTCCTACATGCTGGAGGCCCGGCCCGGCGCGTTCATCTTCATGGGCAACGGCAAGACGGCGGGCCTGCATCATCCGGGCTATGATTTCAACGACGAGGCGATTCCGGTCGGTGTGAGCTACTGGGTCCGGCTGGTGGAAACCGCCCTGGCCGGCTGATCGCCGGTGCTTGGATTCCGGTGGCGAACGGGCTAAAGCGGAAACGCCGTCCCGGTAGCTCAGCAGGATAGAGCACAGGTTTCCTAAACCTGGGGTCAGGGGTTCGAATCCCTTCCGGGACGCCATTTTTCCGTTTCGCCGCGATCGCCGCCGTGCTTGCATGGCGGCAACCGGAGCCGGGCGAACCATGACGGACTACAAGCAACTGATCGACGCGGAAACCTGGGCGTTCATCGAGCGCACCAACAGCTGGTACCCGCCCGACACGGTCGACTACACGATCGGCCAGCAACGCGAGATCTATGACGCGATGTGCCGGGAATTCTTTGCCGGCTATCCGGAGGGCGTCACGGCCCGCGACGAGCCGATCGTCGTGGCCGACCGGGCGATTCCGGCGCGCCGCTACAGTCCGGGCGGGGACGCCGCGGACCGCGCGCTGGTACTCTACTGTCACGGCGGCGGGTTCATCCTCGGCGGGCTGGAAAGCCATGACGATGTCTGCGCCGAACTCTGCGCGCGTTCGGGTTTCGAGGTGATTTCGGTCGATTACCGCCTGGCACCGGAGCATGTGCATCCGGCCGCCTACGATGACGCGCTCGATGCCTATCGCGCCGCGCGGGCGGCGGGCGGGCGGCGGCCGATCGTGCTTGCCGGGGACAGCGC
>JBATNB010000506.1:0-3882 GCA_049290135.1 Rhizobiaceae bacterium | reverse complement strand
GCGCTGGTGTCGACCGCCATCGTGGCCAGGCCGCCGGCGAAGCCGCTCGTCCCGGGCAAGCCGGCGAAGGCACCCGCCATGCCGGCGGCAGGCAAGCCGGTGAAATCACCCGCCACGCCCGACGACCTGACGCTGATCGCCGGTGTCGGTCCGCAAACGGCCAAGACGCTCGCCGGCCTCGGCATTTCCACCTACGCCCAGGTCGCGGCCTGGACGAAGAAGGACATCGCCGACTTTGGTGCGAAACTGCGCTTCCCCGATCGCATCGTTCGCGAGGAATGGGTGAAGCAGGCCAAGGCTCTGGCGAAGGGCGGCGAGGCCGAATACGTCAAGGTGTTCGGCAAGAAACCGCGCTGAGGCGGACCCGCGGTTCCTTTCGCAGGCGCCTCGGCGCGGGAGTTCGGCTGCCATGCACGCTTTGCTTGATCGTCTGCTGCCCCGGGTCGTGGATAATGTCTTCCCAGGCCGCGCCGTCGCGCTTTACGCCTTCTACGGCCTGACCGCCGTGACGATGTGGCGAAGCCTGCACCACCTGATCGCACCGGATGGCGGTGCGCAAAGCATTGCCACGATCCCGCTCGACCGCTATCCCGGTCCGGCATCGGCGACCATCGTGTCGATGTTCGCCTTCTGGGGTTTGTCGCAGCTGATCGTCGGCCTTGTCTACGTGGTCGCTGCGCTGCGCTACCGGGCCCTGATCCCGCTGCTCCTTCTCCTTGCCATCGTGGAATATGTGGCGCGAATGGCCATTCCGTTGTTCAAGCCGTTCGAGACGGCCGGCACTGCGCCTGGTGCGATGATGAACCTGCCGATGGTCGTGGTTCTGGTGATCTTGCTCGCCGCCAGCCTGACGCCCGGAAAGAGCCCCTGAGGAAAATTGCCCGAACCGGTGGTCTTCGCCGCGCCGGAAAAACAAGCGGGTGCCGGTCATCTATCGAAATTTGACCGATTGATAAAAAATCCAAGCTGCGCTAGCGTCTCCCCACTTGCTTCGAGCGAAGGAGGAGCGCCGATGGCAAAAGCCCGCAAGGAGGGGATCGCGGCCGGACGCCTGGACGCGGTCGACTATGCGATCAATTTCTCGGACCTGCATCCCGCGCTCGATGCGCACGAGGCGCGGGTCGAGGCGGACCGCTGCTATTTCTGCCACGACGCGCCGTGCATGACGGCCTGTCCGACGGCGATCGACATCCCGATGTTCATCCGCCAGATCTCGACCGGCAATCCGCTGCCGGCGGCGCGCACCATCTTCGCGCAGAACATTCTCGGCGGCATGTGCGCGCGCGTCTGCCCGACGGAGACGCTGTGCGAGGAAGCCTGCGTGCGCGAGACCGCGGAAGGCAACCCGGTGAAGATCGGCGAGTTGCAGCGCTTCGCCACGGATGCGGCGATGGCGGCGGGCCGGCAATTCTTCAAGCGGGCGAAATCGACGCGCCGCAAGGTCGCCGTGGTCGGCGCCGGTCCGGCGGGCCTGGCCTGCGCGCACCGGCTGGCGATGCACGGCCACGCCGTCACCATCTTCGAGGCGCGCAAGAAGGCCGGCGGCCTCAACGAGTATGGCATCGCCGCCTACAAGGCCACCGACGGCATCGCCCAGGCCGAGGTCGACTATGTGCTGGGGATCGGCGGCATTGCCATCGAGCATGGCAAGGCGCTCGGGCGCAACCTGACGCTTGACACGCTGCTTGCCGGCCATGACGCGGTGTTCCTCGGCCTTGGCCTCGGCGGCGTCAACGCGCTCGGCGCCAAGGGCGAGGAGGCCTCGGACGCCGCGGTCGATTTCATCGAGACGCTGCGCCAGGCCAGGGATGTCGCAAAGGTGCCGGTCGGCCGCCGCGTGGTGGTCATCGGCGGCGGCATGACCGCCATCGACGCGGCAGTGCAGGCCAGGCTTCTCGGCGCCGAGGAGGTGACGATCGCCTATCGGCGCGGGCCGGAGGAGATGGGCGCGTCGGGTTTCGAGCAACAGCTCGCCACCGCCAACGGCGTCGTCATCCGCCACTGGGTGCGGCCGGAAAAGGTCGTCGCCAGGGCCGGCAGGGTCACCGGCATCGTGCTCGAGGGCACCGCGATGAAGCGCGGCAGGCTTGAAGGCACCGGCGAAAAGCTGACGCTGGAGGCCGACCAGGTGTTCCGCGCCATCGGCCAGACGCTGGTGGCCGACAGCGTGGCCGGAGTGAAGGTCGCCGATGGCCGCATCGCGGTGGACGCGGCGTTCCGCACCTCCAACCCGAAGGTCTGGGCCGGGGGCGATTGCGTGCGTGCCGGCGAGGATTTGACGGTCACCTCGGTGGCGCAGGGTCGCGACGCGGCCGAAAGCATTCACCGGGCGCTTGCGGGCTGAAGGAGGAGAAACCGATGGCTGATCTCCGCTCCAATTTCGTCGGCATCAAATCGCCGAACCCGTTCTGGCTGGCCTCCGCGCCGCCTACCGACAAGGCCTACAATGTCGAGCGCGCCTTCAAGGCCGGCTGGGGCGGCGTGGTGTGGAAGACGCTCGGCGAGGACGGACCGCCGATCGTCAACGTCAACGGCCCGCGCTACGGCGCGATCTGGGGCGCCGACCGGCGCCTGCTCGGCCTCAACAACATCGAACTCATCACCGACCGGCCGCTGCAGCTCAACCTGCGGGAAATCAAGCAGGTCAAGATGAACTGGCCGGACCGGGCGGTGGTCGTGTCGCTGATGGTGCCGTGCGTGGAGGAATCGTGGAAGGCGATCCTGCCGCTGGTGGAAGAAACCGGCGCCGACGGCATCGAACTCAATTTCGGCTGCCCGCACGGCATGAGCGAACGCGGCATGGGCGCGGCGGTCGGCCAGGTGCCGGAGTATATCGAGATGGTGACGCGCTGGTGCAAGGCGAACTCGCGCATGCCGGTGCTCGTCAAGCTGACGCCGAACATCACCGACATCCGCTATCCGGCGCGCGCGGCGAAGAAGGGCGGCGCCGACGCCGTGTCGCTCATCAACACGATCTCGTCGATCACCTCGGTCAACCTCGACGATTTCTCGCCCGAGCCCTCCATCGACGGCAAGGGCAGCCATGGCGGCTATTGCGGCCCGGCGGTCAAGCCGATCGCGCTCAACATGGTGGCCGAGATCGCGCGCGACGCCGAAACCCGCGGCCTGCCGATCTCGGGCATCGGCGGCATCTCCACCTGGCGTGACGCGGCCGAGTTCATGGCGCTCGGCGCCGGCACGGTGCAGGTGTGCACGGCGGCCATGACCTATGGCTTCCGCATCGTGGAGGAGATGGTCTCCGGCTTGGAAAACTGGATGGACGAAAAGCGCCACAAGACGCTCGATGCCGTCATCGGCCGCGCCGTGCCGAACGTCACCGACTGGCAGTTCCTCAATCTCAACTATGTCACCAAGGCGCTGATCGACCAGGACCTGTGCATCAAGTGCGGCCGCTGCCACATCGCCTGCGAGGACACCTCGCACCAGGCCATCATGGCGGAGAAGGACGGCGAGCGGCATTTCGAGGTGATCGATGCCGAGTGCGTCGGCTGCAATCTGTGCGTCAATGTCTGCCCGGTCGACAATTGCATCACCATGGTGCCGATGCGGGCGGGTCGCGTCGATCCGCGCACCGGCGCGAAGGTCCGGAAGGACTATGCCAACTGGACCCAGCATCCCAACAACCCCGGCGCTTCGTGCGCCGTGAAGTGAGCTCCTCCCCGGAGAAGGCGGGACCGCGGCTTCAAAGAACCGCGGCCCGCCTTCGACGGGGGCGGCGCTGTCTGGCGCCATGATCGCGACCGCGCCGGGCGAGGCGGCGAAGGGCCATCTGGCGATGCTGTTGTTCGCCACGCTGATTGCCGGCTCGTTTTCGCTCGGCGCGCGCGCCGCGCCGCATGTCGGTCCGGCGGCGCTCAACAC
>JBATNB010000505.1:0-2008 GCA_049290135.1 Rhizobiaceae bacterium | reverse complement strand
ACTGGCTGGTCACCGTGAAGGCCGAGGAAAAGGCGCAGTCCGAACGCGTCGCAGGCCGGATCATGACGGCGATCGAATGCCGCTTTGCCGGCGGCCTCGATGTCGATTCCGGCGAAGGCACGGAGTTCAGGTTCGCATTCGCCGACAACCGTCCGGGCGCCGGCTGGACCTGGCGCGAGTTCCCCGCGGTCGAGCTGAAGGCCATGGACCGGCAATTGTCCGGCGAGGGGTTCGCGCTGGTCGCCAGCCAGGAATTCGAGCGCCATCCCTCGGGCCAGAAGCGCATCTGCGCGCTCTGGCATCGCTGAGCCTCATTCGTAGTAGCAGGAAACCGGACCGCCGAACGGTGCGATTCCGGCATCGGGATCGCTCCCCGACAGGGTGATCTCGTATTCGCCCCGGTATTCGCCCTCCTCGGCCGCCTTGGCGCGGATGACGAGCGAGAGCGCGCCCCAGTCGTCACCGCTCCGTTCGCGCCACAGCGCCAGCCGGAACTCCTCGCCATCGGACCAGACCTGCGCCAGGTCGGCCTTTGCCAGCGTCAGCCGGGCAAGGTCGGCCGGGATCGCCGGATCGGACAGCACCAGCCGGCCTTCGACATTGAACACCGCGCCGCTCTGGCGGGCCATGGCGAGTTCGACCGAGATGTCGGCCTTGTCGTCGCTGACCTCGCACCACACCCCGCCCGAGGCGAGGGCCGGCGACGCGACCAGGAGCAGGGAGACGAGGGGAAAGGCGCGCATGATCCGATTCTCCGTGGGGGCGACGGCGATGCCCGAGATTGCCTCCCCGCGCCTCCGGACGCTAGAGGAGAGCAACGCAAGCCAGAGGGAAAATCATGGCCGCACCCACCGGACCGGAAAATCTCGGCGGCATTCCCGCCGCGCGCATCGCAAAACTGCATGCCGCCGAATCGGCGACCTATGTGGCGCGCCGGCCGGCAAGCCGGGCCGTGGCCGGCAATGGCATTCCCGGGTTCCTGTTCGGCCAGCCCATGCACTGGATGGCCGATTGGCCGATGCCGTTCCCGTTCCTCGTCGAAAAGGCGTCCGGCGCCACCATCGTCGACATCGACGGCAACCGGCTCGACGATTTCTGCCTTGGCGACACCGGGTCGATGTTCGGCCATTCGCCCGCCCCCGTGGCGCGCGCCATCCGCCGCCAGGCCTCGCGCGGCCTGACCTACATGCTGCCCGATTCGGATGCCGTCGAGGTCGGGCAGCTTTTGCGGCACACGTTCGGCCTGCCGCACTGGCAGATCGCCACGACGGCGACGGACGCCAACCGTTTCGCGCTCAGGGTGGCCCGCGCCGTCACCGGACGCGACCGCATCCTGGTGTTCAACGGCTGCTATCACGGCACGGTCGACGAGACCTTCGTCCGCCTCGTCGATGGCAGGCCGGCCAACCGCCCGGGCCTCGTCGGCGAGTTCCGCGACCTTGCCGAACGCACCGCCGTGGTGGAGTTCAACGATGTCGGGGCGCTGGAGGCAGCCCTGGCCCGGCGCGACATTGCCTGCGTCATCACCGAACCGGTGCTGACCAACTCCTGCATGGTGCTGCCGGACCCCGGCTTCCACGAGGCCATGCGGCGGTTGACGCGCCGGCATGGCACGCTGCTGCTGATCGACGAGACCCACACGATTTCCTCCGGCCTTGGCGGCTACACCCGGCGGCACGGGCTCGATCCCGATCTGTTCGTGCTGGGCAAGCCCGTGGCCGGCGGTGTCCCGGCCAGCATCTGGGGCATGAGCGAGGACGTCGCCACGCGCTTCGCCGAAACCGAACGCCGGCGCGCGCCGGGCCATTCCGGCATGGGCACGACGCTATCGGCCAACCCGTTGCAGTTCTCCGCCATGCGCGCCTGCCTGTCGCAGGTGATGACGCCGGATGCCTACGCCCACATGGAGAAGCTGGCGGCGCGGCTGGAGTCCGGCCTTGCCGCGTCCATCGCGCGGCACCGGCTTGAATGGCATGTCGTGCGCGTCGGCGCGCGCGTCGAATTCATC
>JBATNB010000504.1:0-3790 GCA_049290135.1 Rhizobiaceae bacterium | reverse complement strand
GCGCAGCGCGTGCGCCATGCCGTCTTCTTCGGAGACGGCGTGGTCAGGCCGGGCGGCGCGCGCGATGCCGATCGCTTCGATGCCGTCTGCGACCATGTCCTCGTCCTCGACGACACGCTGCCCGGCGCGCCGGAGGCGCGCATCGTCGGCACCTACCGGCTCCTGCCGCAGGACCGGCTCGCCTCGGCGCGCGATTTCTATTCGTCCGGCGAATATGCCGCGCCGCGCCTGGTGGCACGCAATCCCGACCGGCGCTTCCTCGAGGTCGGGCGCTCCTGCGTGCTGCCGGCCTGGCGCTCCAAGCGCACCCTGGAACTGCTCTGGCAGGGGGTCTGGTCGTACTGCCGGCACACCGGCCACGACGTGATGGTCGGCTGCGCGTCCTTTCCCGGCACCGATCCCGCGCGCCATCGCCTGGCGTTGTCGTTCCTGCGCCATCACGCCCGCGCCACCGGCATCTGGGCGATCCGCGCCGTTCCCGGCCGCCGCGCGCCGGTCGATCTCCTGCCGCCGGAACGGATCGATGCCCGCGCCGCGATCGCCGCGATGCCGCCGCTGATCAAGGGCTATCTCAAGCTCGGCGCCCGCTTCGGCGAGGATTGCGTCATCGACCATGAGTTCGGCAGCGTCGACCTGTTTGTCGTCATGCCGGTCGAGGCGATGTCGCCGCGCTTCGTCGCCCATTTCGGCGCCGACGCGGAACGCTTCGCCGCCTGAGTCGCCCCGCCTCAGCTTGCCGCGTTGTAGGCGGCGATGGCGGCCATGTTGACCAGGTCGGAATCCTTCGCGCCGAGCGAGACGATCTGCACCGGCTTGTTCAGGCCGACGAGCAGCGGGCCGATGACGGTGGACCCGCCGAGTTCCTGCAGCATCTTCGTCGAGATCGACGCCGAGTGGAACGCCGGCATCACCAGGACGTTCGCCGGCCCCGACAGGCGGCAGAACGGATAGAGCTCCATCTTGCGCGGGTCGAGCGCGATGTCGGCGGCCATTTCGCCGTCATACTCGAAGTCGACATGGCGGCGGTCGAGGATCTTCACCGCCTCCTGCACCCGCTCGGAGCGTTCGCCGGGCGGATGGCCGAAGGTGGAATAGGCCAGCATCGCCACGCGCGGCTCGTAGCCCATGCGGCGCGCCATGCCCGCGGCCTCCTCCGCGATGTCGGCCAGCTGCTCGGAGGTCGGCATGTCGTGCACCGCCGTGTCGGCGACCAGCACGGTGCGGCCGCGCGCCAGCACCAGCGACACGCCGATCACCCGGTGGCCGGGACGCTCGTCGATGACGCGCCGGACATCGTCGAGCGCGATGGAATAGTTGCGGGTGACGCCGGTCACCATCGCGTCGGCGTCGCCGAGCGCCACCATCGCCGCGGCGAAGTGGTTGCGGTCATTGTTGATGAGGCGCTGGCAGTCGCGCAGCAGGTAGCCCTTGCGCTGCAGCCGCCCGTAGAGGAAATCGGCATAGACGGCGTTGCGCTTCGACAGCCGCGCATTGACGATGTCGATGCCCGGCCGGTCGAGATCGACGCCGGCCTGGCGCGCGGTCTCGCGGATCTGGTCCTCGCGCCCGACAAGGATCGCGGTGCCGAGCTTCTGGTTCACATAGGAGACCGCGGCGCGCATCACCTGCGTTTCCTCGCCCTCGGCGAACACGGTGCGCTTGGGTTGCCGGCGGACGCGGTCATAGATGCGCTGCAGCGTCGAGGCGATCGGATCGCGCCGCCCGGCCAGTTCGCGCGCATAGCTGTCGAGGTCGAGGATCGGCCGGCGGGCGACGCCGGAATCCATCGCCGCCCGCGCCACGGCGACCGGGATGGCGGAGATCAGCCGCGGATCGAACGGCACGGGAATGATGTAGCCGGGCCCGAATTTCGGCCGGGCGCCATGGTAGGCCGCCGCCACCTCGTCCGGCACGTCTTCGCGCGCCAGTTCCGCCAGCCGCTTCGCCGCCGCGACCTTCATGTCCTCGTTGATGGTCACGGCGCGCACGTCGAGCGCGCCGCGGAAGATGTAGGGGAACCCCAGGACATTGTTGACCTGGTTGGGATAGTCCGACCGCCCCGTCGCCATGATGGCGTCGGACCGGATCTCGGCGACCTCCTCGGGGGTGATCTCCGGGTCGGGGTTGGCCATGGCGAAGATGATCGGGTTCTTCGCCATCGAGCGCACCATGTCGGCCGTCAGCGCGCCCTTCTGCGACAGGCCGAAGAAGATGTCGGCGCCGTCCATGGCATCGGCGAGCGAACGGGCGGCGGTCTCCACCGCGTGCGCCGACTTCCACTGGTTCATGCCGTCGACGCGGCCCTTGTGGATGACGCCCTTGGTGTCGCACAGCGTCACGTTCTCGGGGGCGAAGCCCATCGCCTTGACCAGTTCGACGCAGGCGATCCCGGCCGCGCCCGCGCCGTTGCACACCAGTTTCGCCGTCTTCAGGTCGCGCCCCGTCAGGTGCAGCGCATTGATGAGGCCGGCGGCGGCGATGATGGCCGTGCCGTGCTGGTCGTCATGGAACACCGGGATGTCCATCAGTTCGCGCAGCCGGCTTTCGATGATGAAGCACTCCGGCGCCTTGATGTCCTCCAGATTGATCCCGCCGAACGACGGGCCGAGGAACCGCACGCAGTTGATGAACTCCTCGGCATCCTCCGTCGACACTTCCAGGTCGATGGAATCGACATCGGCGAAGCGCTTGAACAGCACCGCCTTGCCTTCCATCACCGGCTTGGAGGCAAGCGCCCCGAGGTTGCCGAGGCCCAGGATGGCGGTGCCGTTGGAAATGACGGCCACCAGATTGCCGCGCGTCGTGTAGTCGAAGGCGCGGCTCGGGTCGGCCGCGATCGCTTTCACCGGCACGGCGACGCCGGGCGAGTAGGCCAGCGACAGGTCGCGCTGCGTCGCCATCGGCTTGGTCGGCGTGATCTCGAGTTTCCCCGGGCGGCCGAAGGCGTGGAAATCCAGCGCTTCCTGATCGCTGACCGAAGGTCGGGCATTGTCCGGGGTCTTGTTGACGCTCATCGTTGTTCCCATCGTGGCGCATTCTTTGTGGAGAGCGCGGAATAAGGCTACACATCGCGCCTGTAAATCAACAAGCAGGCTCTCTTGGACGAGAGTTTCATGCCGGAGCGCTTTTTTGGCCGTGGACGACGCTACCCGCCCCGATGACGCCGGATCGGCGCCGCCCCACGCCTCCGCGGAGCGGGCGACGCCGATGATGGAACAATACATCGAGATCAAGGCCGCCAACCCGGACTGCCTGCTGTTCTACCGCATGGGCGATTTCTACGAATTGTTCTTCGCCGACGCCGAGATCGCCTCGCGGGCCCTGGGAATAGCCCTCACCAGGCGCGGCAGGCATCTGGGCGAGGATATCCCGATGTGCGGCGTGCCGGTGCACGCGGCCGACGACTATCTGCAGAAGCTGATCCGGACCGGACATCGCGTCGCGGTCTGCGAGCAGATGGAGGATCCGGCCGAAGCGCGCCGGCGCGGCGCCCGCGCCGTGGTGCGCCGCGACGTGATCCGCCTGGTGACGCCGGGCACGCTGACGGAAGACAAGCTTCTCGATCCCGCCGTGCCCAACTACCTCATGGCGCTGGCGCGCGTGAAGGGCGAAGGCATGGCGCTGGCCTGGATCGACATTTCCACCGGCGCCTTCCGCGTGGCCGAAACCACGGCGGAGCGGCTTGTGTCGGATGTAGGGCGCATCGATCCGAGCGAACTCATCGTCGCCGAGCCGGTGTGGAACGATCCGCACATGCGGCCACTGCTTGCCCAGATCGGCGCGGTGGCGC
>JBATNB010000503.1:0-2350 GCA_049290135.1 Rhizobiaceae bacterium | reverse complement strand
GGCCATAAGGGGCCATGACCCTGGCCGCCACTCCCGCCGCGACGCTCGAATCCAGGCGCCTGCGCCTCACCACGCTCACGCGCCTGCGCTGGCTGGCCGTGTTCGGGCAGAGCGCGGCGGTCGGGTTCGTCGCCGTCGTGCTGGAGTTCCCCATCCAGCTCAGCCTGTGCCTGGCGCTGATCGCCTGTTCGGCCTGGCTCAACCTGTTCCTGTCGCTGCGCTATCGCCCGACCTTCCGCCTCGAGCCGCTCGCCGGGTTCGCGCTTCTCGGGTTCGACACGTTGCAACTGGCCGGGCTCCTGTTCCTGACCGGCGGCATCACCAATCCGTTCGCCGTGCTGCTCATCATCCCGGCCATCATCGCCGCCGCGTCGCTGCCCTGGCGCTACGCGGTTCTGCTCGGCCTGCTGGTCATCGTCGCCACCACCGCGCTGGTGTTCGTCCATTTGCCGCTGCCGTGGTTTCCCGGCATGCGGATCGCGCTTCCCTATGTCTATCTCGCCGGCATCTGGCTTGCCGTCGTCGCCGCCATCATCTTCGCCGGGCTCTATGCCTGGCGGGTCACCGAGGAGGCGCGCCAACTCGCCGATGCGCTCTCGGCCACCGAGCTTGTGCTCCAGCGCGAGACGCATCTGACCGCGCTCGACGGCCTGGCCGCGGCCGCCGCGCACGAGCTCGGCACGCCGCTGGCGACGATCGCGTTGGTCGCCCGCGAGATGGAGAAGCAGCTGGCCGGCGATCCGCGCCATGCCGAGGACGTCGCGCTGCTGCGCTCGCAGTCGGAGCGTTGCCGCGAAATCCTCAAGCGCATCACCACGCTGTCGTCGACGGACGCGGAGGTCATGACCAGCCTGTCGCTGGCCGGCCTGATCGAGGAGGTGGTCGGCCCCTATCGCGAATTCGGCGTTGCCATCCGCATTGTCACCGGGCCGACGGACGGCGCCGAACCGACGATGCGGCGCAACCCCGGTGTCATCCACGGCCTTGGCAATGTCATCGAGAATGCCGTCGATTTCGCGCGCGAGGAGGTCGTGGTGACCAAGTCCTGGACCCGCGACACCATCCGGCTGGTCATTTCCGACGACGGACCGGGCATTTCGCTGGCCATGCTCGACCGCATCGGCGAACCCTATGCGACGTCGCGGCCGGGCGGCGGCGAGAATGGCGGCGGCCTCGGCCTCGGCGTCTTCATTGCCCGCACCCTCCTGGAGCGCTCCGGCGCCGAGGTGACGTTCGCAAACGCCCGCGATGCGCGTCGCGGTGCCGAGGTGATCGTGGCCTGGCCGCGCAATTCCGCCATCTGGACGATTGCCGCGGAAGCGCCCGCCGGTGTGGCATTGGAAAACCGCGACGTTTCGGCTAGTTGAGGGTCCGAAGACAACAAAGGGGGCTGAGCGCGATGACGGATGACAGGATTCCGGCGCAGGCGGGCGAGGACCGCAGCCTGCTGCTCGTCGACGATGACCGGCCTTTCGTCACCCGCCTTGCCCGCGCCATGGAAGTGCGCGGATTCGCCGTTGTCACCGCCGAGACGGTGGCCGAGGCGGTCAACGCGGTGAAGACCCTGGCGCCAGCCTACGCGGTCATCGACATGCGCCTCGGCGACGGCAATGGCCTCGACGTGGTGGCGGCCATTCGCGAGAAGCGCGAGGATTCCCGCATCGTCATCCTCACCGGCTACGGCAACATCGCCACCGCCGTGACGGCGGTGAAGCTCGGGGCGATCGATTACCTGGCCAAGCCGGCCGATGCCGATGACGTCACCGCCGCGCTGCTGCGCACCGGCGTGGAAAAGGCGCTTCCGCCCGAAAACCCGATGTCGGCGGACCGCGTGCGCTGGGAGCACATCCAGCGGGTCTATGAAATGTGCGAGCGCAACGTCTCCGAGACCGCGCGGCGTCTCAACATGCACCGTCGCACCTTGCAGCGCATCCTGGCCAAGCGCGCACCGCGCTGAGCGAAACTCAGGCGGCGAGCGATTCGACCGCCGCGACCAGCGCGTCGGGATCGAGCGGCTTGGTCAAGACGCCGTTGGCGCCGCGGGCGAGCGCCGCCGATCGCGTCTCCTCCAGGCCATCCGCCGTCAGCACGAGGATCGGCACGCCGGGCGCGCCCGCTTCCTCTTCGTGGGCGCGGATGAGCGCGATGGCGTCCAGCCCGTCCATCACCGGCATGTGCATGTCCATCAGCACGGCGTCGTAGGGCGCCTCGGCGCAGATGCGGTCGGTCGCGGCGCGCCCGTCATTCACCACGTCCACCGCGTGGCCGGCCTTTTCGAGGGCGACGCGCGCCAGCAGCGCATTGACCGGATTGTCCTCCGCCACCAGCACCCGCAGCCGTTCGCCGGGAC
>JBATNB010000502.1:0-1604 GCA_049290135.1 Rhizobiaceae bacterium | reverse complement strand
GGTTGTCGGGCCGCTCGCGCCCGGCGGAAGGGTCGCTGCTGGCATCCGGGACCAGGCCGATCATGTCGGGCCCGGCAAACCAGGCGAAACTGCCTGGTTCGGCTTCGCGGGCCGCCGGGATACGGCCGCCGTCCGGGCCGCAGCCCATGGACGCGGCGCGCAAGATATTCGGTTTCACCGCCATGGGGTCCCCCTTTTTCGTGTCCGGGATCCCCGGCACCGCGGCAAAACCTAGGCTTGACCTGAAGGACCGTAATCACTCAAATTATGTATGGGGCGATTGAAATGCGGTGCGCCGCATTGACCGGGCAGGGAAATGCCGATGGCGGACATCGACACCTATGACCGGATCGTTGGCCGTATTTACGATTGCGCGGTCGATCCGGACCTGTGGCAGCCCACGCTGACCGGTATCCGCGATGCGGTCGATGCCGTCTATGTCTCGATGGCGCAGATGCGCTTCTCGCCCGCGCGGCTTCAGGCGCCGCCGGGCCTGCGCACCGTGACGACCGAGTGGGACATGTCCTGGCTGGAGCGCCTGCCGGATTTTGTTGGCCGGATCCCGCAATTCGGCGCGATGCTGGGCGTCGAAATCGACTCGCCCGTCACGCAACTCGAGATGGTCGACGAAGGCGAGTTCCGCGAGAGCGATTTCTACCGCGATTGGCTTTCGCCACAGGGCATACGCGACACCTGCATCGTCAACATCGTGCGCCGCGAACGCAACCAGGTCGTCCTGTCGGCGCCGACGTCGCAAGATCGCGATCTCTACGCCGCCGACGATCTCCGCTTGTTGGGCGCGCTCAGCCCACATCTACGCCGGGCGCTGATGATTTCGGAACTGTACGAAGAGCAGGGTTCCTGGATACGGATTCACAACGCGCTGCTCGACGAGTTCGCAGTGCCGGTTTTCCTCGTGGATCCGGGAGGTCGCCTCCGGTATCGCAATGCGGCCGCGGATCGACTGTTGGAGGAGGGCGTTTGCGTCACCGTAAAAGGAGGCCGGCTGTTACCGACATCGTTCGCGCAGGTCGCCGGGTTCGACTCGGCGATCGATCGCGCCTGCATGCAGGATGACACCCTGCTCGGACTTCGTGGCAATGGCATGGTACTGACCGATTCGGACGGGCAGGCGTCGGCTGTAGCCTACGTGCTGCCTTTCGGCCGTTCGGACCGTCGCCGGGAGTTGGGGCCGGGCCTTGCGGCAATCTTCATCGCCACTGACGGAAGCGCCCGCCGGCCATCAGCGGAAACATTGTCGGCCTTCAGCGGCATTTCCATTGCGGAAGCACGTGTGGCGCTTGGCATCGCGGCGGGAAAAAACGCCCGAACCGTAGCCGCCGGGATCGGCATTTCCATCCATACGCTGCGCACGCACCTTGCAAAAATCTACGACAAGACGGGTTTGCACGGTCAGGTCGAACTGGCGGCCTATGTCAACAGGCTGTCGATTCCCCTGGATCGGAACTGATCCATCTCACACATAATAGTCGTTGGCCACGACGCCGGGGGCCGAATAAACGATGATGTGCTGGTCCCACCAGTAGGCATCATCCTGGTCGTAATCGGTCTTGGTGGCGTAGTTTGGCTGGGACGAATCCCAG
>JBATNB010000501.1:0-3125 GCA_049290135.1 Rhizobiaceae bacterium | reverse complement strand
GCGACCGCCATCCAGCTCGGCGTCGAGGCGATCCGGCGCGGCGAGACCGAGCGCGCCATCGCCGTCGGCGCCGACGGTTCTGCGACCGCCGAGGCGCTGATCCGCTTCTCGCTGCTTTCGGCGCTGTCGACGCAGAATGTTCCGCCGGCAAAGGCATCAAAGCCTTTCTCGCGCGATCGCGACGGCTTCGTCCTGGCCGAGGGATCGGCGGCGCTCGTGCTGGAATCGCTCGATTCCGCCGAGGCCCGCGGCGCCGACATCATCGGCATCCTCGCCGGTTGCGGCGAAAAGGCCGACGATTTTCACCGGACGCGCTCCAAGCCGGATGGCTCTCCGGCCATCGCCGCCATCCGCGCCGCGCTCGCCGATGCCGGGCTGGCGCAGGACGCCATCGACCATGTCAACGCGCATGGCACCTCGACGCCGGAGAACGACAAGATGGAGCATCTGTCGCTTTCCACCGTGTTCGGCGAGCGCATGCGCGAAATCCCGGTCTCGTCCAACAAGTCGATGATCGGGCATACGCTGTCGGCCGCCGGCGCCATCGAGGCGGTCTTCTCGCTGCTCACCATGCGCCACGGTCTGATCCCGCCGACGATCAACCACGACAACCCGGACCCGGCCATCGATCTCGACGTGGTGCCCAACACGGCGCGCCCGGCGCAGGTCAGCGCGGTCCTGTCCAACTCCTTCGGCTTCGGCGGACAGAATGCCTGCCTTGTCATGACGCGCCATCCCCGCTAACCCCGCTCGTGAAGGGGATCCGCCGATGCGCGCTCTGCAACTCATTTCCGACCGTCGCATCGAAGCGACCGACATCGCGCCGCCGCCGCCACCGGCCCATGGCGAGGCGACCGTGGCGGTCAAGGCTGTCGCGCTCAACCACATCGATGTCTGGGGCTGGCGCGGCATGGCGTTCGCCAGGCGGCAGCTGCCGCTGGTCATCGGCGCGGAAGCCGCCGGAATCGTCGATGCCGTCGGCCCCGGCGTGTCGAACCTCTCGCCGGGCGACCTCGTCGCCATCTATGGCGCCCGCGTCTGCGGCAAGTGCCACCATTGCCGCGAAGGCCGCGAAAACCTGTGCGAGCATGTCGGCGGCGTCCATGGGTTCCATCTCGACGGCTTCGCCCGCGAGAAGGTGAATCTGCCGGCCCGCCAGCTTGTCGTCGCCCCGCCCGGCATCGACGCGACCGCCGCCGCGCTTGCCCCGATCACCTTCGGCACCGTCGAGCACATGCTGTTCGACAATGCCCGGCTCGAACCCGGCGAGACCATTCTCGTCCATGCCGGCGGGTCCGGCATCGGCGCCGCCGCGATCCAGCTGGCCAAGAAGACTGGCTGCACCGTCATCACCACCGTCGGCTCCGACGACAAGGCCGACAAGGCGCGCGCGCTCGGCGCCGATCATGTCATCAACTACCGGACCGACCGGTTCGAGGGCGTGGTGCGCAAGCTCACCGCCAAGAAGGGCGTCGATGTCGTGTTCGAGCATGTCGGCGCCGACACCTGGGCCGGCTCGATGCTGTGCCTGAAGCGCGGCGGCCGCCTCGTCACCTGCGGATCGACCTCGGGCGTTTCGACGCAGATGAACCTGATGCAGCTGTTCCAGCAGCAATTGCGCCTGATCGGCTCCTTCGGCTGCCGCATGCGCAATCTCACCGATGCGATGGACAAGATGGCCCGTGGCATCGTCCGCCCGGTCATCGACAGCGAGATCGGCTTCGACGGGATCGACGAGGCGCTGCGACGCATGGAAGGGCGCGAGGTGTTCGGGAAGATCGTGCTTCACGTCGGCTGACCCATGCAGAAAACCGTCGCCAGCCTGTTTCGGACCCTCAAGCGGGCAGAGCAATTGCTGACGGCCGCGCTGGCCATCTCCGTTTTGAACCTGCTCGGCCTTCTGCCCGTCGGACCGGCCATGCGCTTCGCCGATTCGCTGGCGCGCACCGTCGGCCCGTGGCTGCCGCGCCAGCGGGTGGCGATGGCCAACCTGGCGCGCGCATTCCCGGACATAAGCGAGGCGGAGCGCCTGGCGATCAGCCGCGACATGTGGGTGGCGATGGCGCGCCTGGCGACCGAATACGTCTTCATGGAGAAGCTGATCGGCCCGGTCGATCCCGGCCGCATGCCCGAACGCATCGAGGTCGAAGGCGTCGACATCTTCCTGAAGATGCGCGACGAAGGCGGGCCGCACATCATCTTCACCGCCCACATCGGCAATTTCGAGGTCCTGCCGATCGTCGCGTCCGCCTATGGGCTCGAGGTCGCCTCGCTGTTCCGCACGCCCAACAACCCCTACATTGCCAGGCGCCTGGCGACGGCGCGCGGCGCGCGCATGGGCCAGCTCGTGCCGTCGGGCCACGGCGCGGCGCTGACGCTGACCCGCATTCTCGACAATGGCGGCAATGTCGGCATGCTGGTCGACCAGCGGTTCGCCCGCGGCATCGAGGCGCGGTTCTTCGGACACCCCTGCGATACCAATCCGCTTGCCGCCAAGCTGGCGAGGCGGATGGACTGCCCGGTGCATCCGGCCCGCTGCGTCCGCCTGCCCGACGGGCGGTTCCGCGTCGAGATCTTCCCCGCCCTCACCCCGCCGCGCGATGCCCGCGGCGACATCGACATCGCCGCCTTCACCCAGATGATCACCGGCATCGTCGAGGACTGGGTCCGCCAGACCCCCGGCCAGTGGCAATGGTTCCACAAGCGCTGGAAACGCGGCCTGCGCAATCGGAAGAAACCTTAGGTTGCATGATGCGCTAACGCGCTTTCATCGGTTGTATCCGACATTCGGCCCGGGCGGCGCCGGAGTTCGACATGACCAGTTCCAGCGGGCAAGACCCGTTCCGACCGACGCCGGTGATCCTCGCGGCCAATCCGCTGCGCGGGCTCTGGCCGCGCTCGACGCCCGCCATGCCCTTTTCGCTCGCCCCCGGGCGCAGTGGCGTCTCCCCGGCGGCGCGGTTGATCGAGTTGTTCCTCGATGACGGGCGTTACGAGCCGCCTGTCCTTGTCGCCGCCGATCTCGCCGTGCAGGCCGCCGCCGGCGCGCTGCGCACCTTTCGCGATCGCGGGCTGCGGCTGATCCTCGTGCCCGCCGACGCCCGCAACGGCGTGTCCGCCGTGAC
>JBATNB010000500.1:0-2401 GCA_049290135.1 Rhizobiaceae bacterium | reverse complement strand
AGGAGATCGCGGTGAGCGTGACCGGGGCGAAGACCGCCGCCTCGGCCCGGCGCGTGGCGATGTCGATCGCCAATTCGCCGCTGGTGAAAACGGCGGTGGCCGGCGAGGACGCCAATTGGGGCCGCGTGGTCATGGCCGTCGGCAAGGCGGGGGAGCCGGCCGATCGCGACCTGTTGTCGGTCTGGTTCGGCGATATCCGCGTGGCGCACGCGGGCGCCCGCGACCCGGACTATTCGGAAGCCGCGGCCAGCGCCTACATGAAGCGCGACGAGATCGCGATCCGTGCCGACCTTGGACTGGGAAGCGGGCAGGCCACGGTGTGGACCTGCGACCTGACCAAGGAGTATGTGGCCATCAATGGCGACTACCGGTCCTGAAGGCGGATTGGCGGTGACGGTCGGACTCGGCGAGGTCAGGCGGTTCGAGGCAGCGGGTTTTCGCGCCTGGCCGGCCGGGTCGGTGCATTATGACGGCGCCTGGGCCGTGCGCATGACCGCGGGCCATCCGGCCAAGCGCCTCAATTCGATCAATCCGCTCGATCCGGCCGACATCAGCCGGATTGCCGAGCGGATCGGCCGGGTGACGCGCCGTTTCGAAGCCTACGGGCGCATGCCGCTGTTCCGGATGACGCCACTGGCGCCGCGGGAACTGAGCGAGCATCTGGACCGCGAAGGCTGGAGCCGTTTCGGCGAATCCATCGTCATGCGGGTCGACCTGTCGATCGGCGCCATCGACCGCGCCATGGACCTGTTGCCGGTGCGCGATCCGGCGCGGTTCCTCGATGGCGCCCTGGCCGTGCATGGCGACGGCGGGCAGCTGCGCGCCGGACTGTCGGAGATCATCGACGCGATCGAGGGCGAGACCGGCCTGTTCCTGGCCGAGCAGGATGGCGCGCCGGTGGCCACCGCCATCTGCGTGAGCGAGTACGAACTCGCCGGCCTGTTCGAGGTGGCCACGCAGGAAAACGAACGCGGGCGCGGCCACGGGCGGGCGATCGTGCTGTCGGCGCTCAAATGGGCGCGGCTGAAGGGTGCGCGCACGGGCTGGCTGCAGGTCGAGGCCGAGAACACGGCCGCGACCGGGCTCTACCAGGCGCTCGGGTTCAGCGAAGTCTACCGGTATCATTACCGCGCGCCGGACGAGGGGGCGTGACGGTGCGGCTGCTGCTGGTGGCGGCCTGCGCCCTTATCGACGCGGACAATCGCGTGCTGCTTGCGCAACGTCCGGCGCACAAGTCGCTCGGCGGTCTCTGGGAGTTTCCCGGCGGCAAGATCGAGGCGGGCGAATCCCCCGAGGCGACGCTGATCCGCGAACTGAGGGAAGAACTCGGCATCGACGTCAAGGCGCCATGCCTGGCGCCCCTGTCGTTCGCCAGCCACGCCTATGACGAATTCCACCTGCTGATGCCGCTCTACATCTGCCGGCGGTTCGAAGGCACGGCGCGGCCGCTCGAGGGGCAGACGCTCAAATGGGTGCGCGCCCGCGACCTGCGCGACCATCCGATGCCGCCGGCCGACATTCCGCTCATCGTGCCGCTGATGGACATTCTCTAGCCGCCGGGTCGCGGCCGCTCCCGCCGTCGCCGCATCATCGTTAATGTGGCGTTTATCCCCTTCTGGCAATTTGATTCAAAGGCCGAGGGACAATCCCGACGGCAGGGGAAATGACATGCTGACCGATGACGAATGGAACCTTGTCCGCTCGCTGAAGCCGGGACGGACGCGAACCGGCGGCACCGGGCTGGCGCGGCTTGCCCTTTACGGCGCGCTGGCCATCACCGGCCTTGCCGTCCTGGCGACGCCCTACATCGAGAAGCAGGCGCGCGCGCGCGGCATGACGCTGGCGCGCGAACAGACCGACGCCGTCACCACCGGTTCCGTTTCGCGCTCCGGCGAGGTCAGGACCTACACGATCCGGCGCAGCGTGCTGCAGGCTTCGCCCAGCGACGTCTGCATCATCGGCGTCGATGGCCGGCGCAGCGGGGCCTGCGACTAGGCCGCGGACTCATGATCGGGGTCGAAACGGTTCCCGGACGCGGCGCGCCGGGGTAACCCAGCGTCAACCAAAGACCGGGGTTTTCGGCCGGATCGGGCGGCTCGCGGCGTTGGATGGCGTTGCGCCACGCGGAAATTAACCTTTTGCCTTTACCCATCGACGCACCTGAGAGGGGGAGGACATCATGAAGCTCATCAAGGAATTCCTTGCCGATCGTTCGGCAAACACGGCGGTCGAGTATGGCGTCCTGTCGGTGCTGTTCGTCCTCGGCGTGATCGGCGCCTGGGCCTCGATCGGCAACAATGTCGCCGGCACGATGACCGACGCGGCGAACGTGTTCGACGCCGCCGACTAGATGGCCGCAAGCGCGGCGCCCGGCTTCGGCAAGGGATGGCCGGAGCCCGCG